>JANYCM010000360.1 GCA_025360285.1 Sphingomonadales bacterium | reverse complement strand
GTCGGCGCCGGGCAGCGCGCTGGTTGATATTGCCAGCTGCTGCATTCGATGATGCGGCCACCACCGCCGCCATTCCAGCCAGCGCCGTTGCCGATGCCGGGGCCACCGCCGCCGGGATTGCCGCCCACAAGGAAGTCCGCCCGGCAGCCATTATTGACCCAGATGCCGCCGCGGTCCCAGCCCCAGGTCTGGCCCTGGATGCAGGTGCCACCATTCACCCGCTGCAATTGCGGCGGGCCATAGACATCCATCGCACAGCGCGCCGGGCGATAGTTGATGCTTTCGCAGCGCACCGAGCGGAAATTGCCACCGGGGGGCGGCGGTGGCGGCGCATAGCCACCGCCGTTACCTGGCGGATATTTGATGGCGAACAGGCCTTGGCAGCCGCCGCGCACCCAGATGCCATTGTCATCCCAGCCCCAGTTGCTGCCCAGCGGCCCGCATTCGCCGGCAATGGTCTGGCGCAGGAAGGCGGCGCCGCCGCCGCCCAGCCGGACATTGCAGCGCGCCGGTTGATAATTCAGCGACTGGCAGGTGATCATCGGGGCGTTTCCGCCGCCGCCGCCATAGCCGTAATTCTGTGCGGCCGCCGGTGCGGCACTCGCGAACAGGCCGCCCAGCATCAGGCAAAAAACCGTAAAGATCCTGAACATCCGCACGCTCCCCAATCGCGGTCGACGTCATTGCATTTTGGAAAGTGTCAGCTTTTGCCAGTCCCGTCCAGTCCTCCTGTCCAGCCTTACAGCATGACCCCTTGCGCCCCGGCGCTTTCGACGGTGAATTGCCACGCCGTCCGCCCCGATCGCGTCCCGCGCCCTGCCGCCCAGGCCAGCGCCGCCGCTGCATCAAAGGCCAGGCCAAAGGCTGTGGCATAGCCTTGGGCGATCGCCAGATAGGTCGGTTGATCACAATTGTGAAAACCCAACCTGAGCCCGAAACGATCGGCCAGCGCCAATTGGTCGTCGCGGGTATCGCGCGGGTTGATGGCATCGGTGTCGGCGAACTGCCCCGGCACCAGATTGCGGCGGTTGGAGGTCACCGCCAGCCGGAGATGATCGGGCCGCGCCATCACCCCGCCATCGAGCAGGGATCGCAGGGCGTGGACTTCACCATCATCGCCCGCCAGCGACAGGTCATCGAGGAATATCGTGAAGCGGCGCCGGGTTGCCGCCAGCTGGCCGAACAATTGTGGCAGGCTGGCAAGATCGGGCTGCGCCACCTGCACCAGTGCCACATCGGCGCCATCGGCAACCAGCGCCGCATGGACGGCGCGGACCAGCGAACTTTTGCCCATACCGCGCGCGCCCCACAACAACACGTCATGCGCCGGCAAGGCGGTGGCATGGCGGCGGGCATTTTCGAACAATTGCGCCTTTTGGGCATCGACACCGGCATAAAGCGCCAAGGGGTTGGCGCGCGGCGGCGGCACGGCGGCGAGGCCCTGCGGCCCCCAGACAAACCAGTGGCCGGTCGCGGCATCGCTGTTGGCCGGCGGCGGTGCCAGTCGGTCGAGCGCGGCGGCGATGCGATCAAGGGGTTCGGTCATCGGGCAAGGTTGGACGAACCCGGCGCTCCCCGCAACCGCCCCGTTGCGCCGACGCTGCTGACAAGCTAGAGCGCGCACCTGTCCAATCCGGACCCGAGAAAGCTGTTTTGATGTTTGCAACTCCGGCCTTTGCCCAGGCAGCTGCGGGCGGTGCCGCCGGCAATGGCGCCGTCGGCCTTATTGCCTTCCTGCCCTATGTCGCGATTTTCGCGATCTTCTATTTCCTGATGATCCGGCCGCAGCAGCAGCGCGCCAAGGCGCACCGGGCGCTGATCGATGCCGTGAAGAAGGGTGATGAAGTCGTCACCGGTGGCGGCCTGATCGGCAAGGTCATCAAGGTCAGCGACGGCGAAGTCGAAATCGAGATCGCCCCCACCGTCAAGGTCAAGGCGCTGAAGGCGACGCTGGCCGATGTCCGCACCCGCGGGCTGCCGGCCGCCGCGAACGACGCGAAAGCCTGATCCTTGCTGGACTTTCCCAATTGGAAGATCTGGACGATCCTCGCCACCATCGCGCTGGGGCTGTTGTTCGCCGCGCCGAATTTCATTCCCGATCGTCAGCTTGCGCTGATCCCGTCGTTCCTGCCGTCGAAACAGCTCAGCCTGGGGCTTGATCTGCGCGGCGGTTCGCATCTGATGCTGGAAGCCAGCACCGATGATGTGCGCAAGACCAAGCTGGAAAGCCTTGAAGAAACCGTGCGCAACGAATTGCGCCAGGCCGATGGCGGCGCGGTTGCCTACACCGACATGTCCACCGCCAACAGCCAGCTCAGCCTGATCGTCACCGATCCGGCGCGGCTCGATGCCGCTGTCGAGACATTGCGCAAGGTGACGCGGCCGCTGTCCGGATTGTCGGGCGCGCGCGATGTCGAAGTCAATGTCGTCGATGGCAACAAGATCGTCCTCACGGAAACCGATGCCGGCGTGGCGCAATCGATCGATAATGCCATGGCGCAGGCGGTCGAAGTCATCCGCAAGCGCATCGATGAACTGGGCACGCGGGAACCGACCATCGTGCGCCAGGGGTCGAACCGCATCGTCGTCCAGGTGCCCGGCCTGCAGGATCCGTCGGCGCTGAAGGCGCTGATCGGCAAGACCGCCAAACTGGAATTCAAGCTGGTCGATGTTGGCGCCGATCCCAATGAAGTCGCGCAGGGCCATGTGCCGCCAGGCAGCCAGATCCTGCCGAACATCAGCGGCGCGCCAACGGTGCTCAAGCGCCGCGCTGTCATTACCGGTGACCAGCTGATCGACAGCCAGGTCAGCCAGGACCAGAATGGCGCGCCGGCGGTCAGCTTCCGCTTCGATTCAACGGGTGGGCGGCGCTTTGCCCAGGTGACGCAGGAAAATGTCGGCAAGCCCTTTGCTATCGTCCTCGACAACAAGGTGATTTCGGTCGCCAACATCAACGAGCCGATCCTGGGCGGTTCGGGCATCATTTCGGGCAGCTACACGACCCAGACCGCCAATGAACTGGCGATCCTGCTGCGGTCGGGCAAGCTGCCGGTGGAATTGAAGGTCGTTGAAGAACGCACGGTCGGGCCGGACCTGGGGGCCGATTCGATCCGCGCCGGCACCATTGCCGCCACTGTCGCGGTGCTGGCGGTGTCGCTGCTGATGATCGCCACCTATGGGCGCTTTGGCGTCTATTCGGTGATCGCGCTGTTCATCAATGTCATCATGATTCTGGGCATCATGTCGGCGGGCGGCTTCACGCTGACCTTGCCGGGCATCGCCGGGCTGGTCCTGACCATCGGTGCCGCCGTTGATGCCAACGTCCTCATCAACGAGCGTATCCGCGAGGAACAGCGCAAGGGCCGCGGTGTCTTTGCCTCGGTCGAAGTCGGCTTTCGCGATGCGACGCGGACGATCTGGGACGCCAACAGCCTCAACATCATCGTCGCCATCATCATGTTCATCTTCGGCTCGGGCCCGGTGAAGGGCTTTGCCGTGGTGCTGTCGATCGGCATCGCCACATCGGTGTTCACCGCTGTCACGCTGGTGCGGCTGATGGTGTCCCGCTGGCTGGGCGCCCGCCGCCCGGCGACGCTCAGTATTTAAGGGCCCGCCATGCCTCTGAAACTTGTTCCCGATAATACCAATATCGGCTTTGTACGCGTCCGCTTCATCGCCTTTGCGCTGACGGTGCTGCTCACCCTTGGCTCGATCGGGTTGCTCGCCACCAAGGGGTTGAACCTTGGCGTCGATTTCAAGGGCGGCCTGACCATGGAAGTCGAATTCAAGGCACCGCCGGCGCTCGATGGCCTGCGGACCAAGGTGGACAGCCTGGGCGTCGGCACCTCGGCATTGCAGGAATTCGGCACCCCCCGGAACATCCTCATCCGCCTGCCATTGCCCGCCAATGCTGACAGTGGCGACCAGTCGGCGGTGCAGAAGGTCGTCGCCAAGGTCCAGGCCGGGTTGAAGGCCGGTTACGGCGAGGTCAAGTTCCGCCGCGTCGAATCGGTGTCGGGGAAGGTATCGGGCGAATTGATCCGCAATGGCAGCCTCGCCGTGCTCGCCTCGATGGCGGCGGTGGCGTTGTTCACCTGGTTCCGCTTCGAATGGTATTTCGGCGTCTCGACCGTCGTCGCACTGGTCCATGACGTGCTGGTGACTTTGGGCTTCTTTGCGCTGACCCAGCTGGAATTCGATCTCAACGTGGTAGCGGCGATCCTGACGATCATCGGCTATTCGCTGAACGACAAGGTCGTCATCGATGACCGGATCCGTGAAAACCTGCGCAAATATCGCAGCATGGACATCGGGCCGATCATCGATCTGTCGGTCAATGAAACCCTGCCGCGCACGGTGATGACCTCGCTGGCCATGATCGTCGCGCTGACCGCGATGCTGCTGCTTGGGCCCGATGTGATCTTTGGTTTCACCGCGGCGATGCTGCTTGGCATTGTCGTCGGCACCTATTCGTCGATCTTCGTCTCGTCGTCGCTGCTGATCTCGCTGGGCGTGAAAAGCCGCGCGGCGGTGCCGGAAGCACGGGCCGAACGCGTGGTGCGGGGGAAGTAACGTTCAACTCCCTCCCCGCAAGGGGGAGGGAGTTTTTAAACCACCGTCCCCAATCCGTCGCAGCTCAAATCAAACGCCGCCAGCCCGGCTTCCAGGTCCGTACTGAACGTCGGTTGCTCCAGCATCCAGTCGGCTGCGGCATCGACTTCATCGGTGGCGGCTTCCAGCGCGTCGGCCCATTCGGCGGCGTCGAAATCCCCTCGCCCGACCATCGCCAGCGCAATCACCTCAACCTGTTCGTCATCGGCCAGATCATCGACAATCGCGCGCAATTCGGTTTCGGACGGGTTCTCGCCGTCATCCTCCAGCGCATCGACCCCGCCATCATCGCTGGCGTTCGATCCCTCATCGGGATCGGTTTCGGGGATCAGCGCTTCATATTCGCGCGCCCGCAGAATGATACGGCAGATGGTTTCAAGCCCGGTGGTCAGTTCCATGGCGCTGCCTTTGCTTCAAGACATCATCAACGGCGGCCCCGCCAAGACGTTCCTTACAGTGGCGCCGCACACACCCCATAATTCAGGCAATATTGGCTGGCCAGCCCCACCAGCACGGCGCCGGCCAGCCACAACAGCCGGCCGCGCCATGACAATTCACCGCCGGTGATCATGCCGCCACCTTCGCCGCCACCGGCGCGCCCATGATGCGCGCCTTGGCCGCCGCATATTCACGCACCAGCCGCGCCACCAGCTCGCCCGCGGGCAACACCGCCTTTACCGCGCCAATGCCCTGGCCGCAGCCCCAGATATCCTTCCAGGCCTTTGCATCGGTGTTGCCGCCGCTGCCGAAATTCATCGCGCTGGGGTCGCTGACCGCCAGATTGTCGGGGTCCATGCCGGCGCGGACGATCGACGGGCGCAGGTAATTGCCGTGCACGCCGGTGAACAGGTTGGAATAAACAATGTCGGCGGCGGCGCTGTCGACGATCATGTCCTTGTAACCATCAACGGCACGCGCTTCGGCCGTGGCAATGAAGGCGCTGCCGATGTAACCGAAATCCGCGCCCATCGCCTCGGCGGCGAGCACAGCGGCGCCATTGGCGATGCTGCCCGACAGTGCCAGCGGGCCATTGAACCATTCGCGGATTTCCTGAATCAGCGCGAACGGCGATGTCGTGCCGGCATGGCCACCGGCACCGGCGGCAACCGCGATCAGGCCATCGGCGCCTTTTTCAACCGCTTTTTTGGCAAAGGCATTGGTGATGACATCGTGCATGACGATGCCGCCATAGCTGTGGATCGCCTCGTTTACGTCATAGCGCGCGCCCAATGAGGTGATGACCATCGGCACCTTGTACTTCACGCAAAGCTCAAGGTCGGCCATCAACCGGTCGTTGGATTTATGGACGATCAGATTGACCGCATAGGGCGCATCATTCGGGCCAAGCTCGGTCGACAGGCGTTGCAGCCATTCCTCGAATTGCGCGATCGGCCGGGCGTTGAGGCTGGGGAAGCTGCCGATAATCCCGGCGCGGCATTGCGCCATGACCAGCTCCGGCCCTGAAATGATGAACAGCGGTGATCCGATCACCGGAATCGACAGGCGATTGTGGACAAGCGCGGGCATGGACATCGGGCAGGGGCTCCGGTTGACGTTTGCGGCAAGCTTAGGCCGCGCGGCGGGCGATTGCCAGTGGCACCGTGCCGGACCTTGTTTCGGTAACTCCCCAAACTGGGTAAAACGGCGGTTGCGACGGGGCAGGCGCTCCTTTAATTCCGAAGATGAAGTTGATTAAAAACGGGTTGCGCGGGGCAAAAACCGTTGACGTTACAACATTCGGCAACAATTCCGTCCGGATATCGGCGTTTAGCTCAATCTTCGACAGTGACATGCGTGAATTGTGGATAGTTCCAGTTCATCCCGGCCGGGGATTGCTTTGGCTCGTGATGATTTCAAAAGGGGGTTTTTATGAAGAAAATTTTGTTCGCCGCCGCTGCGGCGGCACTTGTCAATTTGGCCAGCGGTGCTGCCGCTTCGGGCAATCTCATCACCAATGGTGATTTCTCCGCCGGGGCGACCGGCTTCACCACGGGCTACAGCAACGCGTCGCTGCAGGGGGCCGGCACCTTCCAGATTCATACCAGCCCCGCAACGGCGCTGGGTGCCTATCCGGACTTTCAGAATTTCGGTGATCGCACCACCGGCACCGGGCTGATGTTTATCGGCAATGGCTCTACCGTCGCCAACACCACGATCTGGTCGCAGACGGTCGCGGTCCAACCCTTTACGGACTATACGTTCAGCTTTTCCGTCACCAGCGTCAATGAAGCAACCAGCCCTTCGGAATTCGAGTTGTTTGTCAACGGCGATTCCCAGGGTTCCTGGCTGGTTTCGTCCGCGGCCAATGATTGGTGGGATATTGATGCCTATATCTATTCGGATACCGCAACCAGCCTGACTCTACGGCTTGTCGACCCTAACCTCGATTCGAACTCGAACGATTTCGCGCTTGATAACATCTCGTTGACCAAGGACCTGACCGGCGCAGTGCCCGAGCCGGCAAGCTGGGCGATGATGCTGATCGGCTTTGGCGCCATCGGCGCTGCCGCCCGCTCGCGCCGCAATCCGGCCGCCCTGGTGGCCTGACCTGAACTGTCGCGCCCCCCCGGTTGCGGGGGGCGCGACAACGTCGAGACACATCCGCGACAGGAGATCGCCATGAAGAAACCGATTGCGATTGCCGCAATGGCCGTTCTGCTTAATTTGGCCAGCGGCGCTGCCGCTTCAGGCAACCTCATCACCAATGGTGATTTTTCCGCCGGCGCGACCGGCTTCACCACCGGCTATACCAACGCCACTCTGCAACTCGGGGGCAATTTCCAGGTTCATACCAGCCCGGCCACGGCGCTGGGTGCTTATCCGAGTTTTCAGGATTTCGGCGATCACACGACCGGAACAGGCCTAATGTTCATCGCCAACGGGGCGCTTGCCGCCGACACCACGGTCTGGTCGCAGACGATCACTGTCAAGGCGAATGCGAAATATCGTTTCAGTTTCTTCGCGACGAGCATCGACAACGCGATCAGCCCGACAACGTTGGCATGGTACGTCAATGGCATAGCCTATGGAAGTTCAGCGCTTGCGGATACGCCGAACTTTTGGGAAGCACATGGTTCGAAGTTCAACACCGGCGCCGCGACAAGCGTGACGCTGCGGCTGGTCAACGACAATCTCGACGCGATATCGAATGATTTTGCCGTCGATGATTTCTCGCTGGTCAAGATTTCGACCGGCGCGGTTCCCGAGCCGGCGAGCTGGGCGATGATGCTGATCGGTTTCGGGGCCATTGGCGCTGCCGCCCGGTCGCGTCGCAACCCCGCCACACTGGCTGCCTGAACCCGGCCAGCGCGGCTTTCGGTGGGCGCACGCGGGCCTGGCCTCGCGTGCGCTTCACCGTGCGGCGCTTTTGACACGGCCGATCGACTGCCATAACGGGCTGGGCATCGATTGCTATTAGCGACCCCGGCAAGTGCGTTCCCTCGATCGAGAATGGCGCGAACAGGATGATCGATTACGAGCAAATTCTCGACGACCCCCAACGCGCGCGGGTCGTTGCTCAATATACAATCGAATATATTCTCGGCTTTTGCATCAAGGGCCGATCGCTGGTCGGCAATGACTTCGACGCCGCCATCATCCTCTTCACGATCCAGATTTATGTCGGCGAACGGGCCTTTCGGCGCAACGAAAAAAACTGCCGCTCGATGGGCTTCGCCGATACCTTTCCCGAGGAGCTGCTGGTGCCGATATCGCGGCTGGCGCTGGCAACGATCACCGGGCTTCCCAAGGAAACGGTCCGCCGCAAGATCATCCGCCTGGAACAACTCGGCCTGGTCCGCCGCGTCGGCAGCCGCGGGCTGTTGATGAGCCGCGAATTTGCTTTCAGCCCGCAGCGCGCCGAACTGATGATCTTCAACCAGAAGATCGTCCGCAAGATGTTCGACCAGTTGGCGACGCTGGATACCCCAGGTTAAAGGCGGAGATCACGCCTCGTCGACGAAAATTGCCACCATTGCACTTTGAGCGGCCGACACCCGGCCGCGCAACAAACTCGGCGTGTTGAAGGCCCAGCCGGCGCTGCCATCGGCGCCGACGAAGATCACCCCGCCATCACCATCGATGCCGCGCAGTTCGGCGATCACCGCATCGGCGGCGGCCTGGGGCGCTTCGCCCAGCATTCGGACCCGCGCGCCGATTTCGTGGCCAGCGCCGACGCGGATGAAATCCTCGCCCGATCCGGTTGCCGAAATTGCTACGCTGCGATCATCGGCGAAGGTGCCGGCGCCGGGCAGCGGTGAATCGCCGATGCGGCCCCAGCGCTTGCCGGTCAGCCCGCCGGTGGAGGTCGCCGCCGCGAGGTGGCCAGCATTGTCCCGCGCCACAGCGCCGACGGTGCCATATTTCAGCGTCTTGTCGAATAGTGATTCGCCGCGCGCGGCTGCCGCCTTCATCGCCTGCAACGCCTGCCAGCGTTCCTCCACCCGAAACCAGCCGGGTTCGACCTGTTCCAGTCCCTGTTCGAGCGCGAAAATATCGGCGCCATCGCGCGCCAGCAGCACATGCGGGCTGCTGGCCATCACGGCGCGGGCCAGCGATACCGGGTGGCGGGTGCGCGTGACGCCGGCAACGGCGCCTGCGGCGCGGGTCGCCCCGTCCATGATCGCCGCATCAAGTTCGTTGCGGCCCTCCGCCGTGAACACCGCGCCGCGCCCGGCGTTGAAGTGCGGATCATCCTCCAGCACGCACACGGCGGCCTCCACGGCCGCGACAGCACTGCCACTAGCCGCCAGCACGGCACCGCCGGCGGCCAGCGCCGCGGCCAGCCCGGCGCGATAGCCGGCATCGGCCTCAGGGGTGACGCCATCCCGCGTCATCCGCCCCGATCCGCCATGCACGACGAGCGACCAGCAGGGCAGGGACATGGCTGAACTTTCGGTTGGCGGAACGGGCCCCGCATAGGCGGCAACGCCGGCAAGGTGAAGCCGCCAGCTTCATATTGACCGGCGGTGCCGCATCGCCCTATAGGCGCGCTCCGCACGGGTGTGCCCCTGATGGGGCGGAGTAGCTCAGTTGGTTAGAGCACGGGAATCATAATCCTGGGGTCGGGGGTTCAAATCCCTCCTCCGCTACCACCCTTTGTGCTGGCCGCTGCGCGCCAGTCGGCACCGGCCCGCGCCCCCGCCCGGCCACCTATCATTATTTTCCTTTGGG
>JANYCM010000355.1 GCA_025360285.1 Sphingomonadales bacterium | reverse complement strand
CGGCTTGCCGATCGCTTTCCGCGCCCGGTGCTGGTCTGGCCGGTGCTGGTGCAGGGCGAGGCGGCGGCGGCGCAGGTGGCGGCGGCGGTGCACGGCTTCAACGCCCTGCCACCCGGGGGTCGAATCCCGCGCCCCGATCTGTTGATCGTCGCGCGCGGCGGCGGCTCCATCGAGGATTTGGCGGCCTTCAATGCCGAAAGCGTTGTCCGCGCCGTCGCCGAAAGCCTGATCCCGGTGATCAGCGCGGTAGGCCATGAAACCGATACGACGCTCGTCGACTATGCTGCCGACTGGCGCGCGCCGACGCCCACCGCCGCCGCCGAACACGCCGTGCCGGTGCGCGCCGATCTGCGCGCCGCGCTGGCCATGCAGGCGGCGCGGCTGGAGAGCGCGCTGGCACGCGGCCTCGCCCAGCGCCGCGAACGCAGCGAGGCGGTTGCCCGCCGTCTGCCGCCGGCGCGCGCGCTGCTCGAACTGCCGGTACAGCGGCTCGATGATCTGGCGGGACGGCTGCCGCGCGGGTTGAAGGCCAGCGCCGCGCATTGGCAGGGCCGGGCGGCGCGGATCGGCGCTGTGCTGCGGCCGGAATTGATCGCGGCGCGGCAGCAGCGTGCCGCCCTCGCGCTGGCGCAAGCCACGGCCGGGCTGCATCGCGGTGCCCGCGCCGTCATCAGCCGGGATCGCGCCGGGCTGGTCGCGGTGGCGGGGCGGCTGCGCCCCTTCCTCATCAGGAATCGCGCCGCCCAGGCCAGGGCGCAACTCGATCACGCCGGGCGCTTGCTCGGGTCGCTTGGCCCCGAACAGGTGCTGGCGCGCGGCTATGCGCTGGTGCTGGCACCGTCGGGCCGGCTGGTGCCCAGTGCGGTAGCGGCCAAAGCCGAAACCGCCCTGACGATTCGCTTTGCCGATGGCGAGACGAAGGTGACAACCGGCGCCCCTGTTCAAGGAAGGCTGTTTTAGATGCTCGACAATCTTGGTCGCCAGGCGCGATTGCGCTATCTTTCGGGTTCCTATCATGTGCTGGCGCCCGGCGATTTCGTGCTGTGTGCCGTCACCGGCCAGCGCATAGGCCTGCCCGCTTTGCGCTATTGGAGCCATGAATTTCAGGAAGCCTATCGCGACGCCAGCGTTGCCACCGCCCGCTATCAGGAAATGAAGGAAAAGGGCCGGCTGTGATGATGCTTGCGGCCCTGGTGGCGGCCGCGCCGGTCGCGGTCGAATCGATCCGCGCCGAACAGGGCGGCATCTGGCGCGGGCAGTTGCCGGCCGGGTCGCATGATGCACAGCTTGACGGCAAGCCGGTGCGCATCACCCCCGATGGCCGCTACATCATCGGTTTCGGCCGCGATGCCGCGCCGGCCGCAACGCTGACCTGGCAGGACGCCAGGGGCACGGCCCTGTCGGCGGCCATCACCGTCGCGCCGCGGCCATGGCAGGTGCAATCGCTGCCGACCCTGCCGGTGCTGCCCGTCCCCGATGCCGAATTTGCCGCGCGGCGCCCCGCCGAACTGGCGCAGATCGCCGCCGCGCGCGCCGATATCAGCGATATCACCGGCTGGCAGGGCCGCTTCATCGCCCCGGCCAGGGGCCCGATCAGCGGCGTCTATGGCTCGCAGCGGATTCTGTCGGGCACGCCAAGCGCGCCGCATGCCGGGCTGGATTTCGCAGCGCCTGCCGGCAGCGATGTGGTTGCCCCCGCCGCCGGCATCGTGCGGCTGGCCAGTGGTCCGTTCACGCTGGAAGGCAATCTGGTGATGATCGACCATGGCTTTGGTCTCGTCTCGGCCTGCCTGCACCTGTCGCGCATCGATGTGAAACCCGGTGATGTGGTAGTCCAGGGCCAGCGCATCGGCCTGGTGGGTGCCACCGGCCGCGCTACCGGACCGCATCTGCACTGGGCCGTCAGCTGGACCGATGTGCGAATCGATCCGGCCCAGCTTTTGGAACTCAAACCATGACCGATGATCCTGTCCAGTTGAACGCCGCGGGCCTGCAAGCGCTGGGGCAGGGCGATTTTGCCGCCGCCACCGCGCTGCTCTCGCGCGCGGCCGCCGCCGATCCCCAGGCGGCGCTGTTGTGGTTCAACCTGGCGACGGCGCAGGGCGCGGCGGGCCAGGCCGACGCCGAAATGCAATCGATCGACCGGGCGCTGGATTGCGACCCCTATCTGGTCCATGCCCTGCTCGCCAAGGCGCGGCTGACGGAACTGGCCGGCGATCAACGCGGCGCGCTCGATCACTATCAACGCCTGCTCGCCGCCATCAACCCCAATGACCGCTATCCGCCGGCGCTGGCGGACGGCATCGGCCATGCCCGCAGCGTTATTGCCGCTGCCAGTGCCGCCTTGGGCGACACGCTCGACACAGCGCTGGCGCCGGCACTGACGGCGATCGCGCCCGAGGTAAGTGAACGCTTCCGCCACGCCATGGACGTGCAACTCGGCCGCCGCCGTCTTTACACCCAGCAGCCGCTGGTCCTGGCCTATCCCTATCTGCCCGCCGAACAGTTCCTCGCCCGGTCGCACTTTCCCTGGCTGGCGCAGCTTGAGGCGGCAACGCCGGTCATCCGCGCCGAATTGGAGGCGCTGCTGGCGGCGGGTGATGCCGGTTTCGCACCCTATGTCGCCTATCCCCCCGGCGCGCCGGTCAACCAATGGGCGCAGCTCAACCATAATGACGCCTGGGCGGCGCAGTTCCTGTGGCGCGACGGCGTCCCCCAGGACGTGATGCGCGCCCGCTGCCCGCAAACCGCCGCCGTGCTCGATGCGCTGCCGCTGTTCGATCTGCCGGGGCGTGGGCCGGTGGCGTTCTTTTCGCTGCTGAAACCGCACACCCATATTCCGCCGCACACCGGCGCCACCAACATCCGCACCATCATCCATCTGCCGCTGATCGTGCCGGAAGACTGCCGGTTTCGCGTCGGTAACGAAACCCGGCCCTGGGTGGAGGGGGAGTCGTTTGCCTTTGATGACACCATCGAACACGAAGCCTGGAATGGTTCGAACGCGCTGCGCGCCGTGCTGATCATCGATACCTGGAACCCGCATTTGTCGTTGCCGGAGCGTGATCTGCTGCGGCGCTATTGCGCAACGCTCGATGCGGCCGGCAACGCGCTGGGCGCTTTCCAGGCCTGATCGGACCGTTTCCGCAACGATGCGGATCGACGCAATCGGCCTGCCACCCAAGCGTCATCAACCTGTTGCTGTCCTGCAACACTGCGTCCGGGAATTAGCGGCGAGCATCGCTGGCGCTTTACACAACAGGCCCATTTCCCTGACAAGGCAATCAAGCCGTCATGGCTGAAGCGGTGCGCTGCTGAGGGGCAGGGTAATTTGGAGCAAGGATTGGAGTTCGCGTCATGCGGGCTTCCCAGCTGCGAATCATCGCGCAACAATTTTTGGTGAAGGATATGTCTGTGATCGTTGCGAAGACCTCGCTGAACCGGGCCGCTCTCAAGGGCGGCGCTGCCACTTTCGTTCTGGCCCTGTTGATCGCACCGGTCGCCGGCCTCGCCCAGACGGCGACGACCAAGACCGCCGCTGCTGCGACGGCTGCCGATGATGAAGGCACCATCGTCGTCACCGGCTCGCTGATCAAGAACCCCAACCTGGTCGCCGCTTCGCCGGTCAACGTCACGACGGCTGAAACCATTCAGCTGAAGGCATCGAACGTCGCCGAAGAAGTGCTGCGTGACATTCCGGGTATCGTTCCCAGCATCGGTTCGGCCGTCAACAACGGCAACGGCGGCGCTTCGTACGTCGATCTTCGCGGTATCGGTTCACGCCGCAACATCGTGTTGATCGATGGCAACCGCATCGTTCCGTCGGATGATGTTGGCCGCGTCGATTTGAACAACATTCCGCTGGCCCTCGTCGAGCGCGTCGATGCCCTCACCGGCGCCGCCGTGACGACCTATGGTGCCGATGCCATTTCCGGCGTTGTCAACTTCATCACCAAGCAGGATTTCTCGGGCGTTGATATTCAGGTCTCGAATGGCCTCAACGAAAAGGGCGATGGCCAGCGCTTCCGTGCTGACTTGACGCTTGGCGGCAATTTCGCCGATGGCCGCGGCAACGCAACGCTGTCGATGGGCTATCA
>JANYCM010000331.1 GCA_025360285.1 Sphingomonadales bacterium | reverse complement strand
CGGCAGTGACCCGGTTCCAGCCCATGTGCGGAATTTTCAACGCCGGATCATCGGGGGTCAGCCGCGTTACGATGCCGGGCAGCCAGCCAAGGCCCTGGTGGACGCCATGTTCATGGCCCTCGCTCGCCAGCAACTGCATGCCGACACAAATGCCCAGAAACGGCGTGCCGCGTTTTCGCACCGCCTCGGCCAGCGCCGGCTCCATGCCCGCCGCGCCGCGCAGCGCGCCGATACACTGGGCAAAGGCGCCGACGCCGGGCAGCACGATGCGGTCGGCCGCAACGATGCGCGCCGGATCGCTGGTGATCTCCACCTCGCCCGCGCCGGCCGCCGCCAGCGCCCGCGCCGCCGACCGAAGATTCCCCGCGCCATAATCGACGACGGCGATCATCTAACCCCTCTCCCGCTTGCGGGAGAGGCGAGAGACGGCGTCCTTACGCCGGCCCGGGTGAGGGTGTTTTCTTGTGCCGACACAGACGAACACCGTTACCCGCCGTGCTGGCGCACGCGTCGCCTCTCCCGCAAGCGGGAGAGGGGCTCCAACCCGCTCAAACATCGGTCAGCGGCGCCCTGCCGAGTGTCCCCTTGGTCGAAGGCACCGCATCGGCGCGGCGCGGATCGATGGTAACAGCCGTGCGCAGCGCCCGCGCCAGCCCCTTGAAACAGCTTTCAGCAATGTGATGGTTGTTAACGCCATACAGCGTTTCGACATGCAGCGTGATCCCGGCGCTGCCGGCAAAGGCGGCAAAGAACTCCTTGACCATTTCGGTATCGAGATCGCCGAGTTTCGGCTGGGTGAAGCTGGTTTTCCACACCAGATACGGCCGCCCCGAGATATCGAGGGCGACGCGCGTCAGCGTCTCGTCCATCGGGATCAGCGCATCGCCATAGCGGGTGATGCCCTTGCGGTCCGCCAGCGCTTTCGCCACCGCCTCACCCAGAGCAATACCGGTATCTTCGGTCGTGTGGTGACCATCGATGTGGAGATCGCCCTTCGCCGCCACTGAAATATCGATCAGCGAATGCCGCGACAATTGTTCAAGCATGTGATCAAGAAAGCCAATGCCGGTGCTGACGCGGTAATCGCCGGTGCCGTCCAGATTGACGGTCACCTCGATGCTCGTCTCCTTGGTGACGCGGCTGATGGATGCGGTGCGGTTCATGCCGGCGCGGTAGAGGATTGGGCGGCGGGGGGCAAGGTGGCGGCTATTTCCCCGTCATCACGAACTTGGCAACATTGCGGCCCTGCGCTTCGGCATAAAAGCCCTGGATGATCGCGAGGTCCGCGGCATAATCGCCGCTCGGCCATAATGTCGCCGGCAGGCTGACGGTGCGCGTCGCATAGTCCATCACGGCGAAGGTGATCGGTACGCCGGCGCCGACCGCGATATGGTAAAAGCCCGATTTCCATTTGGCGACGGCATCGCGCGTGCCTTCCGGCGGCACCACAAGCACCAGATTATCGACCGCCGCAAAATTGGCCTTCATGGCGCTGACCACATCATTGGCCTGGGACCGGTCGATGGGTATGCAACCGGTCCATTTGACGAACCAGCCCAGCGGGCCTTGGGTGAGGCTTTTCTTCCCCATATACCGCAGCCGCACTCGCCACAGGCCCGCGGCACCCAGCATCCAGATGCCGTCCCAGTTCGACGTGTGCGGCGCTGCGGTAACCACAACCTTGCGGTCGCTGGGCCAGTCGCCCGCCACCTTCCAGCCACCCGCCGCCATGAAGAGTCGCGCCAGAATATTGACCAGCGCCATGCCCATGCCGCCACCGGGGGCCGGCCGCGCTGTTGTCAGGTCATGGCGGATCAGGGTGCCGGGGGCGATCATTGCGCGCCGGTAACAGAAGCCATCGCCGTCGGCTATCCTGGGGGGCTTTTATCACCGCCGCGCGCTTCCCATATCGGGATCAACCGAATCGTAGTGAAAGAATTCCCCAAATCATGGCAGATTTTCCCGATTGGCACGGCACGACGATCGTGTCGGTGCGCAAGAACGGCCGTGTCACCATCGCTGGCGACGGCCAGGTAACGATGGGCCAGACGGTGATGAAACCCAATGCCAAGAAGGTGCGCCGGCTCGGCCCCGGTGGCACGGTCATTGGCGGTTTTGCCGGTGCCACCGCGGATGCCTTCACCCTGTTCGAACGGCTGGAGGCCAAGCTGGAACGCTATCCGGGGCAATTGACCCGCGCCGCCGTCGAACTCGCCAAGGACTGGCGCACCGACCGCTACCTGCGCCGGCTGGAAGCGATGATGATCGTCGCCGACAAGGATGTGACGCTGGTGCTGACCGGCACCGGCGATGTGCTGGAACCCGCGGGCGGCATGGCGGCGATCGGTTCGGGCGGCAATTTTGCCCTGGCCGCGGCGCGCGCCCTGGCCGATTCGGACCATGATGCCGAGGCCATCGCCCGCCGCGCCATGGCGATTGCCGCCGAGCTGTGCGTCTATACCAATGACCAATTGACCGTTGAATCGATCGGCGGAGAGACGGAATGAACATGATCAGCCCCATCAACGCCGCCGATGCCGGCCTCACCCCGCGCGAGATCGTTACGGCGCTTGATCGCCATATCGTTGGCCAGGGCGATGCCAAGCGCGCTGTCGCCGTCGCGCTGCGCAACCGCTGGCGCCGGCAACGGCTGGGCGATGATCTGCGCGACGAAGTCAGCCCCAAGAACATCCTGATGATCGGCCCCACGGGCTGCGGCAAGACCGAGATCAGCCGGCGGCTGGCCAAGCTCGCCGGCGCGCCGTTCCTGAAGATCGAAGCGACCAAGTTCACCGAGGTTGGCTATGTCGGCCGCGATGTCGATTCGATCATCCGCGACCTCGTTGAGGAATCGATCCGGCTGGTTCGCGAGGCCAAGCGCGCCGGGGTGAAGGACACGGCCCAGGCGGCCGCGATGACCCGCCTGCTCGACGTGCTGACCGGGAAAGACGCCAGCGAGGCCACGCGGCTGGCGTTTCGCGGCCAGTTCGAAGCCGGGCATCTGAAGGGCCGCGAAGTCGAAATCGAAGTCGCCGATACGCCGCCATCGTTCGAGATGCCGGGGATGCAGCCCGGCCAGGTCGGCATGATCAACCTTGGCGACATGCTCGGCAAGGCGATGGGCGGCCGCACCAAACGCCGCAAGATGAGCGTCGAAGCCGCCTGGGACACGCTGGTGGCCGAGGAATCCGACAAACGCCTCGATGACGAGGATATCGCCCGGGAGGCGGTGCGCAATGCCGAGGCCAATGGCATCGTCTTCCTCGATGAGATCGACAAGATCGCCGTCAGCGATGTGCGCGGCGGTTCGGTCAGCCGCGAAGGCGTGCAGCGCGACCTGCTGCCACTGATCGAAGGCACGACCGTCGCCACCAAATATGGCCCGGTGAAGACCGACCATATATTGTTCATCGCATCGGGCGCCTTTCACGTCTCCAAACCCAGCGATCTCCTGCCCGAACTCCAGGGCCGCCTGCCGATCAGGGTCGAGCTGAAGGGCCTGACCTATGAGGATTTTCGCCGCATCCTGACCGACACCGAAGCCTCGCTGATCCGCCAATATACCGCGCTGCTCGGCACCGAAGGCGTGACCCTTACGCTGACCGACGATGGCATCGACGCCATCGCCCGCACCGCCGAACAGGTGAATGACGCGGTGGAGAACATCGGCGCCCGGCGGTTGCAGACGGTGATGGAAAAGCTGCTCGAATCACTCAGCTTCGACGCCAGCGAGCGCGCCGGTGACGCCGTGACCATCGACGCCGCTTATGTGGAGCGCGAACTGGGGGCGATTGCACGCGATACGGATCTGTCGAAGTTCATCTTGTAGGGTGGCCGTAACAACGGGGAATTCGTCATGCTGAACTTGATTCAGCATGACGGTTCCCTGTTGGTCAAACCGCCCTTAACCCCGCCGCCCGGTCAGCCACAAAAACCGCCCCCACAACAGGCACGCCGACACCAGGCTGGCGATGATCACCGCCCAGACAATGCCGGTCAGCCCCAGGCCGGCCGGCAGCGCCAGCACATAGCCAAGCGGCATCATGACGACGAGGTAGCTGGCCATATGGGTGAAGCTGGGCATCCAGACATCGGATTGCGCCCGCAGCGCCTGGGCGCCGACAACCTGCAAGCCATCGGCGACATAGAACAGGCAGCATAACAGCATCGCCGCAGCCGCCATGCGCTGGACGACGGGATCGCTGGTGTAACCGGCGGCAATCAAGCCATTGCCGAAGCCGACGACAACGCAGATCAACAGCGTCGCCGCCGCCGCCGCGACAAAGCCGAGGCCGGCCGCCCGGCGCACCCCGGCGGTATCGCCGGCGCCATAGGCCCGGCCGACGAACACGCTCGTCGCCGCCGCCAGCCCCAGCGGCACCATGAAGATCAGCGCCGCCATGTTGAGCACGATCGCCCAGCTCGCCACCGCCAGCGCACCCAGCCAGCCGGCGATGATCGACATGGCGGAGAACGACCCCGCCTCGACAAAATAACTGACCGAGGCGCCATAGCCGATGCGGCGCATGTCGGCCGCCGCCACCGGATCACGCGGCGCCGGGGCAAAGGCCCCCAGCCGGCGTGATTCGGGCCAGCGCGCGATCAGCGCCCAGACAAAGGCCAGCAGCGCGACGCGCGACAAGGCCGTGGCCCAGCCGCTGGCGACGGCGCCTTCAACGGGAAAGCCGCTATTCCCCGGCACCAACCACAGGTTCATGCCCAGATTGACGACATTCGCCCCCCACATGGCGATCATGCCGGGCACCGCGCGGCCATGCGCCTCCAGCCAGAACACCCCGGCATCGGCGACCAGAATCGGCACCATCGACAGCGCCAGCACCTGGAGGACCGGCGTCGCGCCATCGGCCAGCGCCGGATCAAGCCCCAGATGGTGCATCACCGGGCCGCCCAGGCCGGCGAGCACGGCCGCGGCGATTATCCCGATCCAGAAGGCATAGGCGGTGCCGCGGCGCAGGATGGCACCGGTATCGGCGGCGCGGCCCTCGCCGATCGCCTGTGACGTCATCACCTGGATGCCCGACATCAGACCAACCGATGTGGTGATGACGACGCCGGTCGGCGCCCAGCCGAGCGCCTGATAGCCCAATTGCGTCGCCGAATGCTGGCCAACCACCACCGCATCGACCAGACCCATCGTCATGATGCCCAGCCGTGACACGACAACCGGCGTCGCCAGGCGCAGCAGCGCGCTGAACGAAAGCGCCGGAACGGCGACAGCGGCGGATGGGGCGGCGCCCCCGGTCATGGTTAATTCCCTGTCATTGAAAGCAGCCGGCCCCTCTAGTCGCGGCGAGGCAGCGCGGCAAGCAGCGGGCATTTGGGGCGGGCAAGTTTTGCCTTGGGGTGCGGCTGCTTGCCGGCTGGCGATCCGGCCTATACGTCGGCACTGTTTCGTTTTACCAACAAGGCTGCCCGCATGACCAATCCGTTGTTCCGTCCCTTCACCTTCAAGGGCCTGCCCCTGCCGAACCGCATCGTCATGGCACCGATGACACGCAGTTTTTCGCCCGGCGGCATTCCGAGGGACGATGTTGCCGCCTATTACCGCCGCCGCGCCGAAGGCGGCGTCGGGCTGATCGTTACCGAAGGCACCGGGGTGGAACGCATCGGTTCAACCAATGATCCCAATGTGCCGCATTTCTTCGGCGATGCCCTGCCCGGCTGGGGCAAGGTCGTTACCGAAACCCATGCCGGCGATGGCCTGATTGCGCCGCAGCTGTGGCATGTCGGGGCGGCGAAGAACCACGCCAACCCAAACCCGCCGCCGCAGGAAAGTCCATCAGGCCTTTTCAAGCCGGGCAAGCCGTTTGGCAATGCCATGACCGACAGCGATGTCGCCGATACCATCGCCGCCTTTGGCCGCGCCGCCGGTGAGGCCAAGCGCCTGGGTTTCGACGCTGTCGAGCTGCACGGCGCCCATGGTTACCTGATCGACCAGTTCTTCTGGGAAGGCACCAATGAACGCCATGACCGTTATGGCGGGCCGAGCATTGCCGACCGCGGCCGCTTTGCCGCCGACATATTGAAGGCGGTGCGCGCCGCCGTCGGCCCCGATTATCCGGTGATCATCCGCATTTCGCAGTGGAAGCAGCAGGATTATGATTTCAAGATCGCCACGTCCCCGGCGGCGATGACCGAATGGCTGGCGCCGCTGGTCGATGCCGGGGCCGATATATTGCATTGTTCGCAGCGGCGTTTCTGGGAACCGGAATTCCCCGAAATCGATGGCGATGATGGCCTCAACTTCGCCGGCTGGGCCAAGAAGCTGACCGGCGTGCCGACGATCACCGTTGGCAGCGTCGGCCTGTCGGGTGAATTCATCGCCGGTTTCGGCGGCGAAGCGTCAAAGCCAGCCAGCCTCGACAATCTGCTCGATCGGCTGGAACGCGATGAATTCGATCTGGTCGGCGTCGGCCGCGCGCTGATCGTCGATCCCGACTGGGCGCTGAAAGTGCGCGACGGGCGGATGGACGAATTGCAGGATTTCGATCGTTCGGCGCTGGGAACCCTGGTCTGATCGCGCGCCCGCCTTCGGCAGCCATGATCGACGACGTCCCCGATCGGCGGCTGCCCTATATCCGCCCGCGTGACGCGGCCACCCTGCTGGTCATCCGCCGTGATGGGCCGCGGCCGCGCGTGCTGATGGGGCGGCGCGTTGGCGGCCATGCCTTCATGCCTGACAAATGGGTGTTCCCGGGCGGGCGCATCCACCCGTCGGACTTCCGGGTGCCGGCGGCATCGGCGCTTCACGTCGAAACCGCCGCCGCGCTGGCGCGCACCTGCCCGCCGGCGCGCGGCCGGGCGCTGGCATTGACAGCGATCCGCGAGACTTTCGAGGAAACCGGGCTGATCATCGGCCAGCCGGGGCGGGCCGCTTCGCGCGGCGAATGGCGGGATTTTGTCGCCACCGGCCATCTGCCGCATATCGAACCCCTGCGCTTTGTCGCCCGCGCCATCACCCCGCGGGCGCGCACAAGGCGCTTCGACGCGCGATTTTTCACGGTGGACGCGGCGCATCTGGTCAGCCTCGACCCCGGCGCCGGATCCGGCGAGCTCGATGAAATCGCCTGGTTTGACTGGGACGCGGCGGCGGCACTCGATCTGCCGTCGATCACCCGTGCCATCCTGGCGGAGGTCGCGGCGCGTGATACGGAGGCGGGACGGCCGATCCCGTTTCACCGTTTCGATCGCGGCCAGCACCGGTTGCTGGCGGTATAATCAGGGTGTGTT
>JANYCM010000292.1 GCA_025360285.1 Sphingomonadales bacterium | reverse complement strand
GGGCTTGGGCTTGTGGCCGGCCCGGCCGATATGTTCGTGGAAAAAGCCCAGCGGCAGTTCGACATGGATGCCCGCGCCATCGCCGGTCTTGCCGTCGGCATCGACAGCGCCGCGGTGCCACACTGCTTTCAACGCCTCGATCCCCGCCAGCACGACACGCCGCGACGCGATGCCATCGGTGGCGGCGATGACACCAACGCCGCAGGCATCGGATTCCATGTCGGGCCGGTACATGCCGACGTCGGCAAGGCGGGCGCGTTCGGCGGCGGCGGCAGAGATATCCATCAGGCGAACTTCCTACTTCTTCGCGGGCAGCGGCGGCGGCGGCGCGCTGTTGAGCGGGGCGAGCGCGGCTTGCAGCTTTGGCCCGGCCGCCTGGACGCCGGCATCAATCTTGGCGCCGATGATCTGGCCGGTGGCGGCACCGACTTCGCCGCTGACCAACGGCTGGTTCTTCACAAAGGCCTTGCCGAGCGGTGAGGCATAAAAGGCCGCAAGGCCCTTCAGATCGGCCGCCGAATAATGCCGGGCATAGGCCCTTGCAGATTCGGCAACGACAGCCCCGACATTGTCGCGGATGACCTTTTCGGCGACATCGGCCTGGATGGCGCCGGCGTTCTTCAGCGCTGTGTCGAACTTGGCCTGGTTGGCGCGATAGGCGGCGATGAAGCCCGGCTGCTGGGCCAGCATCGATCGCAGTGCGACGCCCGAGCGCATCAGCTTCACCCGCTCGGCCAGGTTACGGCTGATCTCGCCGCGCACATCCATCTGCTGGACCAGCGCCGTTGCGGCGCTGAGCGCGGCGGGATCAATCGGCGCGGCTGCTGGCGCGGCCGTCGTTGCGGTGGCGGCGATGACGGCGGTAAGCAACATCAGCATCAGTCTTCTCCCCTTGGCCCCCGGATCGGGGTGGGGTGCCAGGGGGGACCATCCCGCCCGGCACCGTGTTTGCCCGTCATTTGGCAGCGGGCGGTTTCTCGATTGGCGGCAACGCCTTTAATTCGGCAGCGAAGGTCGCCGAATCGGCCGATGCTTTCGCCATCGCAGCGCTCATCACCGTGCGCATCCAGGCGGCGACATCGGGGTCCGACATGACGCCGGGCCCTTCCAGAATATAGGCCTGCCCCGTCGGTGTGGCAAAAAAGCGCCCGGCTTCCTTCATCTGCGCTGCCGTGAAGCGCCGGGCATAGGCGCGGGTCATCGCGCTGATCATGCCCGGCATATTGGACTCCATCAGGCCGCGCGTCATCGCCTGCTGGCGGGTAAGGTAGCGGTCAAAAATTGGCTTCAAGCGCGGGTCCTGGGCAAACTTGGCCTGCATCTGGGGGGTGCTGGTGATGCCCTGGACCACGCTGGACATCATGGCGCCGGTGGTCTGGTCAATCAGGCGCGCCTGCATGGCCGGCGGCATCACCACCGCCAGCAGCGCCGTGGCGGCCGTCAGCCGGTCAGGGCCGGGATTGGCAGCCGGGGCTGGCGCAGTCTGGGCCGTGGCCACCGACAAGGTCGCGAACGACAGGGTCGCCGCCAGCAGCAATCGGGAAAAAACCGAACGCATCACCATATCCTTCCAACTCACGCCGCGCGGGTCGCGGCAACGCCGGCCGCCGCACGCAGATAGTGATGCATATGCGCCGCCACGTCACGGCCGTCGCGCACTGCCCAGACGACAAGGGAGGCGCCGCGAACGATGTCACCGGCGGCAAATACACCGGGCAGCGAGGTCATCATTGTCTGGTCGGCCAACCGGATGGTCCCCCAGCGCGTCACGCCCAGATCGGGTGCACCGAACAATGTGGGTAAATCTTCGGCATCGAAACCAAGTGCCTTGATGACCAGATCGGCTGGCGCGGTAAAATCGCCGCCAGGATCAACCTCCGGCGCGCGCCGGCCATCGGCGCCGGCCTGGCCCAGCCGCATCCGGGTGGCGCGGACCGCACCAGGCAGGATCGCCGCCGGCGCCGCCAGCCAGACAAAGTCAACGCCTTCTTCCTCGGCATGACCGACTTCGCGCGCTGAACCCGGCATGTTGGCCCGGTCCCGGCGATAGAGGCACTTCACCGAGGCCGCACCCTGGCGGACGGCGGTGCGCACGCAATCCATGGCGGTATCGCCGCCGCCGATGACGACGACATGCTTGCCCGCGGCATCGAAACGCGCCGCATCAGGCACCCTATCGCCAAAGCCCTGGCGGTTGGCGGTTACCAGATAGTCGAGCGCTTCGAGCACATTGTCGCCATCGGCGCCCGGCACCTCGACATCGCGGGCGCGATAAACGCCGGTGGCGACCAGCAGCGCATCATGGCGCTGGCGCAATTCGTTCAGGCTGGCGTCGCGGCCGACCTCGAAACCCTGATGGAAACGCACCCCGGCTTCGCGCAGCC
>JANYCM010000261.1 GCA_025360285.1 Sphingomonadales bacterium | reverse complement strand
CGCAGCGCCAGCGGATAATCGAGGCCGATCACCGCCGTGTGCGCCTTGGCGGCAAGGAGGCCGGCCTTGGCGGTGCGGGCGGCGCGCTCGCGTTCGTCATGCACGGCAATCGCCTGGTCGAGATAGTCGCGGGCCTCGGCGAGCCGGCCTGCATCGATGGCCGCTTCGGCGCTGCCGACCAACCCGGCGATACGGTTGTCCTCGGCGCGCAGCGCATCGAGTTCGGCCTTGAGGGCGTCGCGTTCGGTGAGCGCGGATTGCAGGCTGGCTTCGATATCGGCGATGCTCGCCTGCGGGTTGAGGCGCAGCAATTCGGCGACTCGGCCGCGCAACAGGCCTTCGGCGTTGGCGGGACCGCGGGCAACGAGAACTTCGATTTGGGCTTCCATGCGCGCCATTTGCGCCATCGCTTCGGCATGGCGTTCGCCCTGTCGGGCTTCGCCCGCAGCGAACAGCCGTGCCATATCGGTCCAAAAACCGATAATCTGTTCTCGCAAGCTTGCGATACCGTCGGCATTGTGGCGGGCTTCATCGACAAGACCATCGACCCGCACAGCCAGATCGAACCCTTGCGCCTTCAGCGTCTCCAGCCCGGCAAAGTTAGTAATCGCCTGGACGCGGGGTTTGGTTTTGACCTGTTCGGCGAAGAGCAGTTCGAAGCTTTGGGGCCAACTGCGGCAATCTTTGTCACCGGTGGTGAACAGCGCGGCGAGGCGGGGCGGCAGGGTGCCGACGCTGGCTTCAAGGGTGGCCAGGGCGTCGGCGGTGACGGCGGCGAGCGGGCCTGTGGTGCCGGCGCGGCCGAACAGGGCGGTAATTACTGCATCGAGGCGGGCGTCGGTAGTGTCGGTTGGGCCGGGGTTGAATTCGGTCAAGGCCGGGTCGGCGACATATTTGACGATCTCATTGACCGCTGCGCGTTCGGCGGGTGTGGCGCCGCTGTATTGGTTGAAACGGCGCTGGCATGCGGCGGCGAAGAATTGCAGCGATT
This sequence comes from Sphingomonadales bacterium, assembly GCA_025360285.1. Lineage (GTDB taxonomy): Bacteria > Pseudomonadota > Alphaproteobacteria > Sphingomonadales > Sphingomonadaceae > Sandarakinorhabdus. The sequence goes on along the minus strand of JANYCM010000261.1, from coordinate 1,567 downwards.
GGGTATAGGCGGCGTGGGTGGCGGCGAGAACGTCGTGGTTGCGGGGTTCGTGCGGGTTGCCAAGGGCTTTGGCGAGGGCTTTGGTGGCGAATACGGTCCCAGCATCGACGCGATTGCCGATGACGCCGCCAATAGCGGCTTCGATGATCTTGCCGGTCGTCCATGCTCCGGCAATTGCGGCCATTGTTAGCGGTTCGACCAAGTCGAGCCTCCTTCCTGGCGGCCAAGTTAAGAATCAATTGGCGGAAAGTCGATATGGGGTATGAGTATTTTGATTGGTGGTTTGGGGCTGGTGGGAAAGCCGAACGGACCACCCCCGACCCCTCCTTGAAGAAGGCGGGGAGAAGGGCAGGCCCCCTCACCCGGGCCGGCTGCGCCGTCTCTCGACCTCTCCCGCGAGGGGAGAGGTGGGCGCGCGCCGCGCTATCCGGCCTGAAAGCGCCGCTTGCTTGACCGGGGCGGCGCTGCGCCTCTATCGGCGGGGAAACGACGGAGACGGCCTTGACCCTGAATATCGCCATCATCGGCGCCGGCCCGGCCGGTTATTATGCCGCCGAAGCCGCCCTGAAGCATTGGGGCGGGTCGGCGCGGATCGATATCATCGATCGTTTGCCGACGCCTTATGGCCTGATCCGCGCCGGGGTGGCACCGGATCACCAGTCGATCAAGGCGGTGACGAAACGTTATGAGGCGACCAGCCTGGGCGATGGTGTGCGCTTTATCGGCAATGTCCAGGTCGGCCGGGATGTGTCGGTTACCGAACTGCTCGGGCTGTATGATGCCGTCATCCTGTCGGTCGGGGCGCCGCATGACAAGGCAGTGGGGATTCCGGGGGATGATCTGCCGGGCGTGCTCGGCTCGGCGGCGTTTGTCGGCTGGTACAATGGCCATCCGGATTTTGCCGGGCTGGCAGTGCCGCTGTCGCACCACGGTGCCGCGATCATCGGCAATGGCAATGTCGCCATCGATTGCGCGCGGATTTTGGCCAAGACGATTCCGGAACTGGAAGTGTCCGACATTGCCCAGCACAGCATCGATGCGCTGCGCGGTTCAGCGATCCGCGATATCCATATTGTCGGCAGAAGGGGCCCGCATCAGGCGAGTTTCACCACCAAGGAAGCCGGGGAACTCGGCCATCTGGAGCGGGCGCATCCGATCGTGCGGCCGGGCGATCTGCCGCCGCTCGACGCCGATGCGGCGCTGGAACCGGGGCATCGCAAGATGGTGACGCACCTGCGCAGCTTTGCCGGCACGGAGCGCGGCGACAAGCCCGTGTCGATCAATTTCGAATTCTTCCGCCGGCCGGTGGCGGTGGAGGGCAATGGCAAGGCCGAGCGCTTGATTGTCGAAACCACGAAGCTGGAGGATGGCAAGGCCGTCGGCACCGGCGAATTGCATGCCATCCCCTGCGGGCTGGTCATCGCCTGCATCGGCTATCGCACCGCGACGATCGACGGCGTGCCCTATGATGCCGGGCTGGGGCGGTTCGTTTCGGATGATCAGGGGCGGATTTATCCGGGGCTCTATGCCAGCGGCTGGGCGCGGCGCGGGCCTTCGGGCACCATCG
>JANYCM010000256.1 GCA_025360285.1 Sphingomonadales bacterium | reverse complement strand
CGCGGCAATGTCCGGCTGATTTCGCCATCCGAAAGCGCCAGTTCGACCAACGCCATCTATGATGTGCCGCTGCGGATCATCACCATGATCGGCAATGTCACGCTCGATCGCGGCGGATCCAGCCTCAAGGGCCAGCGGCTGGTTTTCTATCTCGATACCGGCAAGATCGATTTCAACGCGCCGGGCCGTACGGCCGTTCCGGGCGCACCGGTCGGCCGGGTGACCGGGCGCTTCCTGGTGCCGCAGCGGCCGGCGCCAAAGCCGTAAGCGGCCGGGAGGCTGGCCCCGGCCGCTCGCGCTTCAGAAGCGGAAGTTGAGGCCCGCTGCGATGCCGTGCCGGTAGGACGCGAGGCTGCCACCGCTGGCCGCCAGCGCGGTGGCGAGCGTTGTCTGGTCGCTCGACCCTAATTTCGAATAATCATATTCGAGCCGCGCCGAAACCTTGTCGCTGAGTATCTGTTCAAAGCCCAGGCCGAGCAGATAGCCGCTGCGGTTGTCGGTCGCGCTGGTGGTGCCATCGTAGAGATTATATTCGGCGTTGGTATAGCCGCCGCGGACATAGGCCAGCCCGGTTGGCGTCACGGTATGGCCGAAGCGCGCACTGAGATCGATCGTCCGGCCCTGGGTGACGGTGGCATATGTCAGCCCGCCGCTGCCATCGGCCAGCGTGGTGCCGCCGGTGGCACCGGTGATGCTGGCTTCAAGGCCGATCACTGTGCCGGGCGCAACGCGCAGGTCATAACCGATCTGGCCGCCCCAGGAAAAACCGCTTCGGCCTTCGGAATCGATGCTGGGGCCGGCGGGATAGGCGAGCGACAAATTGGCATGATCGTGCTGCCAGCCGCCCTGAATACCGATAAAGGGCCCGTTGAAATAATCCGGATCGGCGGCCAGCGCCGGTGCCGCGCCCAGCATCAGGGCGGTAAAGCCAAGAAGATATTTTGACATGACGCATACCTTTGCACAATCGCCGGCAGACCGGTGCCGGCGTCCGAGGTGCGACCACGCGCCCATCCGCCGGGGCGAAAGGCGGCAGCCACAAACCTGGCTGTGCTACGCTGGAATCGGGGTTTTTCCCTTCCTTATCAATATGTCACGCAGCGTTCATGCAGGGCGGGCTTGCGGCGGCCGGGGTTCCCGACCGCCGCCGGCATGTCGTTAGAAGCGGAAATTCAACCCCGCCGTGACGGCGTTACGGCTGTATTTCAGCTTGGCAGCACTGGCCCCCAGATCGGTGGCAAGCGCCGGCAGATTGTCATTGCCGAAGCGCGAATAGGCGTATTCGAGCCGCGCCGAGACATTGCGTGCGACGATCTGTTCATAGCCTACACCGACCTGGTAACCGTCGCGGTTTTCGGCGATATTGGTGTTGCTGTCAGTCAGCCGGAAGCGGGCGTTGGCATAGCCGCCGCGCGCATAAAGCAGCCCCGTCGGGCTGACGAGATAGCCGAGGCGCGCCGTAGCCGCGATAGTGCGGCCCTGCTTGAGTGCCAGGCCATTGCCGCCGCCAAGCTGGGTGCTGCCGGTGCGGCCTGTAAGGCTGACTTCGCCGCCCAGGACGACATCGGGGGACAGATGGAAATCATAGCCGGCCTGGCCGCCATAGGCGAAGCCATCCTTGTTTTGCGACGCCGATGAGACAAGGCCGTTATTGGTGACATCCAGGCGCTGGCGGTCCTGCTGCCAACCGCCCTGCACGCCGATGAAGGGTCCGTTGAAATTATTATCCGGGGCAGCCTGGGCCAAAACCGGGGCTGCGACCGCCAAAGCGGCCAACGCAAACACATACTTGAACATAATTACTCCACTCATGAAAACCGGCCAGATGACGGTCGGCGCAGTGTATTATTTATATAATACACTGCTGTCAACGCGCCCTGTTGCGGCCCGGTCGCTATGGCCCTGGCCGCCTAAATCGGGGCTGAATGAAAGACGGTCAAAATGCGGCGAAGCCTTGGAATCGCGAGGCTTTGTGACTGCCAGGGTTAAGGAAGTACCGTATATTCCCAACGCCACACCGGGCCTTCATCGGGGTCATTCGCCATGCCGGTGCGGACAAAGCCGGTGCGGGCCAGCGCCCGGGCCGAGGCATTGGTGACCGGCAAGGTATGGGCGATGATCAACCTGGCGCCGTGCGCTGCCGCAATGGCGACCAGCGCACCGGCCATGGCGGTGGCGACGCCGCGGGCTTCGGCGCGCGGAAAGGTCATGTAGCCGATTTCGGGCGGGTCTTGTGCAGCGGCCAGCTTGAAACCGCAGCAGCCGACGGTTTCGCCATCGCGCCAGGCGAGATAATTGCCCCAGGGTTGCGGCCCCGCCACGGTGCGCATCTGTTCGAGACCGCCGGCGAGCAGTGCGGCGGTGTCAGCATCGGCCGGCGGCACTACGGCTGCCAGCACCGCCGCAATCGGTTCATCGAAACCGATCGGGCGGAGCGTGACGTTCATGCCGCCTTTTTCAGATGGCGGCGGCCAAGCAGTTCGGCGATCTGCACGGCGTTGAGCGCGGCACCCTTGCGCAGATTGTCGGAGACGCACCAGAGAACCAGGCCATTATCGACCGTCGGGTCCTTTCGCACGCGGCTGATATAGGTGGCGTATTCGCCGACGCATTCGATGGGGGTGATGTAGCCGCCGTCCTCGCGCTTGTCGAAAAGCATGATGCCCGGGGCCTCGCGCAGGATCGCCTGGGCTTCCTTCACCGAAATCGGGTTTTCGAATTCGATGTTGATGGCTTCGGAATGGCCGACGAACACCGGCACGCGCACGCAGGTGGCGGTGACCAGACTGTCGGGCGACAGGATCTTGTTGGTCTCCTGCGCCATTTTCAGCTCGTCCTTGGTATAGCCGTCATAGCCCGTCTCCGAC
>JANYCM010000248.1 GCA_025360285.1 Sphingomonadales bacterium | reverse complement strand
CGCGGCACAAGCACCGGCGCGCAACAAATCACAACCAAAGTCCTCGCAAAGCAACCGGATGCATGACGTCACACCTCCCGCGCACCCTTGACCTCGCCTAAACAAGGCCATCGGCGCCGAACAGGGGAAGCAGGCGCGGTTCCACCAGGGACCGACGTACCGGGGCCGGTAAAGACCGTAATTTTCAAACAGGCGCTGCGGCGTCAACGGCAGCGCTTTGCCGCCAAAAAAGGGGTGACTGACGATGATGAAAGCAATCAAGACTGTCGTGGGATCAGTGATTGCCGGCCTTGTTCTTGCCGGGCCGGCCCAGGCCGGACTGCTTGGTCACATGGTTACCGTCGATGGACGTTACGGCAATTATCTGCCGGGAGATTATACAGCCACGGCCGGAACGAAGACCGTCACCAGCGCCATCGAATATCCCGTTTATTCACTGATGGGCTGGGGCGCAGGTTTTGATCTGGGCGATCATCAAATCAGGGTCCTGTATCCCTTCGATCTTGATGGCCCCTTTTCCAGTCTGAATTCCTTCAATGGCTTTACGTTCAGCTTTTCGGGTGTGACGCTGAGAGGCGCAAGCATCGACAAGGCATCGATGTTCGCGCCCGTCGGCATTTCGCTGACGGCGAACACGGTGACGCTAAATTATGCCGGTGTGTTCGTGCCCATGCAAAGCGCTTCGATCATTGATCTGACCTTTGCTGGCGGCAGCACCGTCCCAGAACCCGCCAGTTGGGCGCTTTTCATCACCGGCTTCGGCCTGACCGGGGCGGCGCTGCGCCGCCGGCGGGCCAACGTCTTCGCCTGAAGGCGATGGGCCGCCTGTCGCTCCCCTGTGGCAGGCGGCCCTAAATCTTCGAATGGCGGCGGGTATCAGGCAGTGAAACCGCCGCCGCCAGCGCCACGGCGCACAACACCGCAACATACCAGAAAAAGCCGCTTTCCAACCTGGCATTCTTGAAGGCCAGCGCGACATATTCGGCCGATCCGCCGAACACCGCGACGCCGATGCCGTAAGGCAGCCCCACACCCAAAGCGCGGATATTGGCGGGAAACATTTCGGCCTTCACGACGCCGGAAATCGCCGTGTAGCAACTGAGCACCGTCAGCGCCGCCATGATCAGGACGAAGCCTTCGACCGGGTTGGCGGCCCCGCCGATGGCATGCATAGCGGGCACAGTCAGCAGCGTGCCGCCAAGCCCGAAGGTTATCAACAGCGGCCGCCGGCCGATCCGATCCGAAAGCGCGCCGACCAACGGTTGCAACGCCGCATAGCCGAGCAACGCCAGCGCCGAGACATTGGTGGCCTGGGGCTTGCTCCAGCCTGCCGTGAAAACCAGATATTTCTGCATATAGGTGGTGAAGGTGTAAAAAGCCGTGCTGCCCCCCGCCGTCAGCGCCAGCACCGTCCATAGTGCGCGCGGATGCGCCAGCAGGCGCGTCATAAGGCCTTGATGCTCTTCGGCACTGACCGCCTCAAAGGCTTCGGTTTCTACCAGCGACCGCCGCAACCAGAACACCAGGATGGCGCACAGCGCGCCGACGATGAACGGCACCCGCCAGCCCCAGGCGTTGAGCTCCGCCTCACTCAGCCGCGCCTGCATGACGATGAGCAGGCCGAGCGCCAGCAGCTGGCCGCCGACCAGCGTTACATATTGAAAGCTGCCGAGAAACCCGCGGCGCTTTTCATCCGCCACTTCGGCCATGAACGTCGCCGAGGCGCCATATTCGCCGCCGACCGAAAGCCCCTGGACCAGCCGCGCCAGCAGCAGCAGCGCCGGTGCCACAACGCCCGCCTGTGCATAGGTTGGCGCGACAGCGATAAGCAGCGACCCCGAACACATCATGGCGACCGACAAGGTCAACGCCGCCTTGCGCCCCTTGCGGTCAGCATAGACCCCAAGCAGCCAGCCGCCGATCGGCCGCATCAGGAAACCAACCGCAAACACCGCCGCCGTGCTCAAGGCCTGGGCAACGGGATCACCCTTGGGGAAAAATGCCGGGGCGAAATACAGCGCAAACGCCGAATAGGCGTACCAATCATACCATTCGACAAGATTGCCGGCAGCACCGCCGATCAGCTGCCGCGCCTGCGACGGTCGTGTCGCCGGCGTCATGGCCTAATGGGCGATCGGAACGCCGGCGGGGGCGGGGGTTGTCGTCGGCGCGGCGGGCAAGCCCGGCAGCGCGCCAGGGGCCGCCGGCGCGCTGACCGGTGCCACGGTCTTGGCGGCCAGGCTGGTATCGATCGGCTTGACGCGGTTGCCGGAGGCGGCAAGCACAGCGAGCAGGATCGACGAGGCAACGAACAATGACGCCAGTACCGTTGTCGAGCGGGTGAGCAGATTGGCCGCACCACGCGCCGTCATCAGGCCGCCGCCGGTGCCGCCACCGATGCCCAGGCCACCGCCTTCAGAACGCTGCAACAGGATGACCCCGACCAGCGCAAGCGCGATAAGCGTGTGGACGACGAGCAGGAAGGTGGTCACGGCGAAACTTTCGGGCGGATCGGAAACAGGGGTGCGATGTAGCGGCGGCGGGGCCGTGTTGCAATGCGCGCCAGAAAAGCCGCTATGAAGCCGTTATCCCGCCGCCGCGGCAATCGCCAGAAAACTCGCCGCCGTCAGGCTGGCACCGCCGACAAGCGCGCCGCCGACATGCGGTTGCCCCAGCAGCAGCGCCGCATTGTCAGGCTTGACCGATCCGCCATAAAGGATGCGCACCCCCCGCCCCATCAGCCCGAAGCGCGCGAGCAATTGCGCCCGGATGAAGCCGTGTATGGCGGCGACATCAGCGGGCGTCGGAGTCCGCCCGGTGCCGATCGCCCACACCGGTTCATAGGCGACGATCAGGCCGTCCACCGCGTCCGGCAGCGATCCGGCCAGTTGTGCGCCGACAATGGCTTCGGCGGCCCCAGCGTCGCGTTGTTCCTGGGTCTCCCCCACACAGACGATGACATCCAGCCCGGCCGCGCGCGCGGCCAGCGCCTTGGCGCGGACATCGGCGTCGCATTCGCCATTGTCGGTCCGCCGTTCGCTATGGCCGATAATGACAAAACCGGCCCCCAGATCGGCGAGCATGGCCGCCGACACGCAGCCGGTATGCGCCCCCGAAAACGCCGCATGGCAATCCTGTCCGCCGATCGTCACCGCCCCGGCCGCGACGATCACGGCACGGTCGATCAGCGTGAAGGGCGGTGCCACCCACAGATTCGCGCGCCCCGCCCCCGCCATGGCAGCGATTTCGGTCACCGCCTCGCCAAGGCCGTTCATCTTCCAATTGCCGACGATCAGGGGGGTGGACACAGGCCAGAATCTCCGCAGCAGCTGCCGGCGGCAAAGGCCCCCGCATCCCGCCTTGTGACAAGCCGCCGCCGCCGTTACAACCGCGCGCTTTCCGCTTTGGTTTCAAAAAACACCATGATCACATTCTTTCGCCGCTGGTTGACCAGCTGGCCCGCGCTGGTCCTGCTGGGCCTTGTCCTGATCGCCTTTGCCGTAACCGGCGTCGGCGATCCGTTCAGCAGCCGCGGCGCACCCCAGGGTTCCGTCGCCAAGGTCGGCAGCAAGACGATCACCGAACCCGATCTGCTCAAGGCCTTTGACCTGGCAATCCGCAACGCCAGGGCGCAAAACCCCAGTGTCAGCCAGGTGCAATTGGCCAAACAAGGCGCGGTCACCGTCATCGCCGATCAGTTGATCAGCAGGACAGCCCTGGAACAATTGGGCCGCCAGATCCGCATCACCGCCAGTGATCGCGCCATTGGTGCCGAAATCGCTGTGATTCCGGCCTTTCAGGTTGGCGGCAAATTCGATGAGCCGACCTTTCGCCGGGTCATCGCCGAAAACCGCCTGAGCGACCGCGAGCTGCGCGACAGCATCGCCGGTGACCTGATCCGCAAGCAGCTGCTGACCCCGGTGACAGCATCGCTGACGGCGCCCGCCAGCATGGCCAGTATTTATGGCCGGCTGCTTGTCGATGTGCACGGCGGCAGCGTCGCGCTGGTACCGCTGGGTGCCACCACGCCGCCAAGCGATGCCGAAATCTCCGCCTATTATTCTGCCCACAAGGCGGCCTTCACGCTGCCGGAACGCCGCAGCTTCCGTTACGCCTTCATTGACCGTGCCGCGATTGCCGCCGGGGTAACGATCAAGCATGATGCCATCGCCGCCGCCTTTGCCAAGGACCCGGCGAAATATGGCGCCGCCGCCACGCGCCGTCTGCAACAGGTGGTGGTGCCCGATGAAGGCAAGGCCCGTGCCATCGCCGCGGCTGCCGCCAAGGACGGCTTTGCCGCCGCCGCCCAGCGCCTCGCCGGCTTTGGCGCCGCCGACATCGCTATCGGCGACAAGGCCCAGGACCAGTTCGCCAAGGAAACCAGTGCCGAAGTTGCCGCCGCCGCCTTTGCCGCGCCGGCGGGCGGCATCACCGCGCCGATCAAGACAGCGTTCGGCTGGCACATCGTCCGCGTCGATGCGATCGGTGCCAAGGCCAAGACCCTCGCCGAAGCCCGGCCCGCGATTCTCGCCGATCTGAAAGCCAAGGCTGCCGAAACAGCGGTTTCGGACCTGGTCGCGAAAATCGAAGACGGCGTCGAAAGCGGCAAGAGTTTTGCCGATCTCGCCAAGGCCAATGGCCTGGCCATCCAGACGCAGACCCCGGTTACCAAGGATGGCGCCGCCGCTGATGCGCCAACTTTGGCTGCCGATCTGTTACCGCTCGCCGCCAAGGCCTTCCGCCATGAACCCGGCGATGGCGCGGCTGTCGAGGATCTGGGCCAGGGCAGACTGGTGGTCATCGAAACCATGCAGGTACTGCCCAGCGCGCCGCAGCCGCTTGCCGCCGTACGCACATTGGTCGCCGATGGCGCCGCCCGCGACAAGGCCGCAACGGCGGCGCGCGGCAAGGCCGATGCCATTGTTGCTGCGGTGAAAAAGGGCAGCGACTTTGCCGCCGCCGTGGCCGCCCAGGGCCTGGCCGCCCCCAAGCCGATCAGCGGCCGGCGCTTCGATGTGTCGCGTCAGCCGCAAGTGCCGCCGATCGTCCAGGCCTTCCTCGCCACCCCGGCCAAGACCATCAAGGTGCTGCGCGCCAATGAAGGCTGGGTGCTGATCCATGTCGATACGGTGACACCGGGCGACCTGGCCAGCGTGCCCGGCCTTGTCGATATCAGCCGCCGGGCGATGGCGGCCGACCTGCCCGAGGAAATGTCCACCGCCTTTGCCGCCGCCGCCAAGCGCGCTGTCGGCAGCCAGCGCAACGAAGCCGCGATCGCGGCCGTGACGCGGCGGCTGTCGGGCCAGGACAGCGGCGCCCAGTAGATGCCGGATTTCGGGCTGATATCGCCAAGCCGAACCGATTTCGAAACAGGCCTTGCCGCCGGCCGGGCCCAATTGGTCTGGACGCGCATCGTCGCCGATACCGAAACCCCGGTATCGGCGATGCTCAAGCTGGGAGCGGCCGAAAGCGGCGCCTATCTGCTCGAATCGGTCGAAGGCGGCCAGGTACGCGGGCGCTATTCGCTGCTGGGGCTTGATCCCGATCTGGTGTGGCGGGCCTTTGGCGATACATCCGAAATCAACCGCCAGTGGCGCACTGATCGCGCCGCGTTCACGCCAGTGCCGGGCGGTGCGCTGGCTGCGCTGCGGGCGCTGGTGGCCGAGGCGCGCGCCGATGTGCCGGCCGGACTGCCGCCGGCGCTGGCCAGCCTGGTCGGTTATATCGGCTATGAATCGGTGCGGCTGGTCGAACCCAGCGTGCCGGCCAACACGCCCTCACCGCTCGGACTGCCCGATATGGTGTTCGTGCGGCCTACCCTGATCCTGGTGTTCGACCGGTTGAAGGACGAATTATTCTTCGTCGCACCGGTGTTTGCGGCCGGTGCCGGGACCTATGACGCCGCCGTCGATCGCATCGAGGCGGCGCAAGCGCGGCTGGCGCAAGCGCTGCCGGCGCGGGCGGCGGCGGCGGCCGGCCTGCCCGACGGCAAGCCAGTGCCGCTGGTCGGCGCGGCGCGCTATGCCGACATGGTCGCCAGGGCCAAGGACTACATCTTTGCCGGCGACATCTTCCAGGTCGTGCTGGCGCAGCGCTTCAGTGTCGAATTTCCGCTGCCGCCCCTTGATTTGTACCGGGCGCTGCGCCGCATCAACCCGTCGCCCTTCCTGTATTTCCTCGACCTGCCGGGGTTCGCGCTGGTCGGCTCCAGCCCCGAAATCCTGGTCCGGGTCCGCGATGGTGACGTGACGATCCGGCCCATCGCTGGCACGCGGCCGCGCGGGCGCGATGCCGTGGCGGATGCCGAAAACCGTGCCTCGCTGCTCGCCGATGCCAAGGAACAGGCCGAACATCTGATGCTGCTCGATCTGGGCCGCCACGATACCGGCAGGGTGTCGCTGCCCGGCACGGTCACCGTCACCGATCGCGCCGGCGTCGAATTCTACAGCCACGTCATGCACATCGTCTCGAACGTCCGCGGCCGGCTGGCGCCGCAGTTCGATGCCGTCGATGCGTTATTGGCGGGCTTCCCGGCCGGCACGGTAAGCGGCGCGCCGAAAGTC
>JANYCM010000243.1 GCA_025360285.1 Sphingomonadales bacterium | reverse complement strand
CCGGCGCCGGTCGCGGCGGCAAGAGGCACGGCAAAAATTTGGTCGGGCGGGCCCTCAGTCCGCTTCCGACCAGTAAAGCCGCATCGGATTGGTCACCAGAAGTTTCTGCTGCAATTCGGCGGTAGGTGCGAGGCGGGGAATCATGTCGACCAGCCTGCCGTCATCGGGGACGGCGTCCTGCATATTGGGATGTGGCCAGTCGGTGCCCCATAGCACGCGATCGGGATAATCGGCGACCAGCGGTGCCGTGGCGGCGGCGAAATCGCGCCAGGGCGGTCCTTTGGGATCAAGCCGGTCGGGGCATGTGACCTTGGTCCAGATATCGTCGCGGCTGTCCAGCAGGGCGCGAAAGGCGGTCATGTCGGCGCCGCCTGGCCCTTGGGAAACGTCTGGCCGGCCCATGTGATCGACCACGACGAGCGTGGGCAGGGCATCGAGAAACGGCCGTAGGTCGGCAAGCATATCGGCCTCGAAATAAACAACGACATGCCAGCCGAGTGGTTTGATGCGGCGGGCGATTTCCAGAAACCTGTCCCTGGGTGCCGCATCGACCAGCCGCTTCAGGAAGTTGAAGCGCACGCCCCGGATGCCGCCGGCGTGGAGCGCTTCCAGTTCCCCATCGCTGATCGCCGGATCGACCACCGCGACGCCGCGCGCCTGGCCTTGTGATTGCGCGATCGCATTCAGCGCGGCGCGATTGTCGGTGCCGTGGCAGCTCGCCTGGACGATGACGTTGCGGGCAAACCCCAGCCGGTCACGCAGGGCGAACAGCCTCTCCGGCCCTGCATCATCCGGCAGATATTTGGCGTTGGCGCTGAACGGGAACTGCGCCATTGGCCCGAAGACATGGCAATGCGCATCAACCGCACCGGGCGGCGGGGCGAAGGCCGGCACCGACGGGTCACTGTGCCAGCTGATGATGCGGGCGGCCGTCATGCGAAGATCACCCCGTCCATCAGCTTGCGCGCGGTGCGCAGCATGGCGACACCGGTAACGGCACCGCTGGCGTCCAGATCCATCACGCAGCTGGTTTCGCCGCTGGGATGTTCGACCGACAGGGTCTTTTGCAGGCCATCGGGAATGATGGCGACGGCGGCGGCGGGCGATCCCGGCAAAAAACAGGCGGTGGCGACGCTGACGGCACCGAGCACGCCGATCGAGGCATGGGCGCGGTGCGGAATGAAGCTGCGTACGGTGATCGCACCGCCCCGGCAGGGCGGCGCCACCAGCATCAGCTTGGGCACCGATTTGTCGGTCACATCGCCCAGGTTCATCATCGGCCCGGCGATCAGCCGAATCGCTTCGATCCGGGCCTTCAGGTCGGTGGCGGCATCCAGATCGGCGCGGCTTTCATAGCCGTTGGCACCGACGTCGCCCGCCCGCATGATGACGCAGGGCATGCCATTGTCGATCAGCGTGACCGCGACACCATTGATGCGGTCAACACTGTTTCCGCTGGGCAGCAGCGCGCCGCATGACGAACCGGCAGTATCGCGAAAGGCGAGCAGGATCGGTGCCGCAGTGCCCGGCACGCCATCGATGCGGGCATCGCCGGCATAGGTGACGCCGCCGCCCGGCGTCACGACACTGGCGACGGCGGTCTGGCCGGTATTTTCCATGAAGATCGTGACATATGTGCTGCCATCCTGTGCCGTCAGCAGCCCGCGTTCGATGGCGAAAGGCGCGATGCCGGCCAGGATATTGCCGCAATTCTGCTGGTCCGAAACCAGGGGCTTGTCGACGAAGACTTGCAGGAACAGATAATCGACATCGACGCCGGGGCGCCGCGACTTGGAGACGACCGCCACCTTGCTGGTCAGTGGATCGGCGCCGCCCATGCCGTCAATCTGCTGCGCATCGGGGGAACCCATGGCGCGCAGCAAAAAACCGTCGCGCGCCGCCCTGTCGCCGGGCAGGTCGTCCTTGAGGAAATAACCGCCCTTGGACGTGCCGCCGCGCATCCACATGACCCTTATGCCCTCAGACATAGGTAAGGCCCATGGCGGCCAGCCTGGCGCGCATGTCGTAAAGGTCGAGGCCCAGCACGCCGGCGGCGAGCTGCTGCCGCTTGCTTTCCTCATTCGCCTCGCGCGCCAACGCCTTGGCCAGCACTGCCTCGGCTTCGGCGCCGGGCACGACGCAGACGCCGTCATCATCGGCGATGATCACATCACCCGGATGGACGAGCGCGTTGGCGCAGATGATCGGCACATTGACCGACCCCAGGGTGGCCTTGACGGTGCCCTGGGCGTGGATGGCCTTTGACCAGACCGGAAAATGCATCGCCATCAGGTCGCGGACGTCGCGCACGCCAGCATCGATGATCAGCCCGCGGCAACCGCGCGCCTGTGCCGATGTCGCCAGCAGGTCACCGAAATAGCCATCGCTGCACGGGCTGGTGGGGGCAAGGACGATTATGTCGCCAGGCTGCAATTGTTCGATGGCGACATGGACCATCCAATTGTCGCCGGGGGGCGCCGAGATCGTCACGGCCGATCCGGCGATGCGCGCGCCGGCGTAGATCGGGCGGATGTGAGGCGCCAAAAGCCCGGTGCAACCCTGCGCTTCGTGCACCGT
>JANYCM010000219.1 GCA_025360285.1 Sphingomonadales bacterium | reverse complement strand
TTCGAGGTTGGGCGCCACCCAGACGGCACAGGTCTTCCCGCCGGGCCAGCGGAGGGGCGGTGCGAAGGGGTTCGGGTCGTAGAGGTGGGGGTCGGCGATCATTCAGGCCAGCATAGTGGTTTCCGCGCGGCGCGAAAGCTGTCCGGACAACTCTGTCCGGCTAGCGGGCGGCGAACCAGTCAATCACATCCGCCACCGGCACCACATCGGCATATTTCAACTGCAAATCGGTCAAATTCGCCCAGTGATAGCTGGCCAGCTTGTCCGCCGTCGTTTCCATCGGCACGATGGTGCGGTAACCGCGTGACAGGGCATCGACCGCCGTTGCCCGCACGCAGCCCGAGGTGCTGCCGCCGGTGACCACCACCGTATCGACCTTGTGCCAGACCAGCAGCGATTGCAGCGGGGTTTCGTGGAACGCCGAGGGCATGCGCTTGGTGAATTGCGTGTCGCCGGGGTGGATGGCGCAGCGATCGTCATAGGCGTGGCGGTCGCTGCCATATTTGATGTTCTGCAAGCTGTCGGGTGTGTCGGTGCGGGTGCCCCAGACACCGGCGTCGCTGGCATCATCGGCATAGCCGACGCGGCTCCACACCACCGGCATCCCGGCGGCACGGGCCAGCGCCGAGATATGGTTCACATGCTCGATCTGGCGCGGGTCGGTTTCGTAAGCCGTCTTGTAGCGGTCGATCCGCGTATAGGCGTTCTGGAAATCGACATTGACGATGGCCAGCCGTTCGCCAAAGCCGAAGCGGGCGCGGGCGGGGTTGGCCATGACATCGTCGAAAATCTGGCGGGCGGTGCGGCCGTCGTCTGCCATGCGGGTGCCGATGATCTGGATCATGCGCGAGTCCTTGTGTTTTCAGGCCGGCGGCAGCTCGCGGGCGGCTTCGATGAGCAGGATCGGCACGCCGTCCCGAATCGGATAGGCAAGGCCCGCCGTGTCCGACACCAGTTCGCCTGCCGCCGCATCATGGCGCAGCGGCGTCCGTGTCATCGGGCAGACGAGAATCGCCAGCAATTTGGGATCGAGCGGTGCCGTCATTGCAGGGTCGGCCGGTCGCCGCGGCCGCCGGCGCCTTGCGCAAAGGTCATCAGCGCGGTCAGCGTCGCGGCGCGGTCGGGCAGGCCATCGGCTTCGAGCAGCGCCTGTTTCTCGGCCGGATCAAAGGGGCATACACTGGCCAGCGTCGTCACCAGCGCTTCGTCATCGGCATCATGCACGGCCTCCCAATCGGCCGACAGGCCCTGGGCGTCGAGATAGGGGCGCAACACATCCTCCAGCCCGGCGCGGGCGGCGGCGGCCAGCGGTTCGGGATCATCCTGATCGGCGGCGAAACCATGATAATCGGCGACGACCTGGCGATACAGCGTGGTGCGGCCGAGTTCGGCCTGGACGCGGAAGCGCGACACGCCGGTCAGCGCGATGAGGATGCGGCCATCATCGGTTTCGCGATAATCGCCGATCCGGCCGAGGCAGCCGACATCATAAAGCGGCGGCGGCTCGCCATTGGATTTTCCGGGGTCGCCTCCGCTCCGGCGTGGCTGAATGATCCCGATGATGCGGTTGGCGGCGCCGGTCGCCGCCATGGCATCGCGCACCATGGCAAGATAGCGCGGTTCAAAGATGTTGAGCGGCAGCACGCCGCGCGGCAGCAACAGCGCGCCGGTCAGCGGGAAGACCGGCACAGCGGCGGGCAACGGCGCCAGCGGATCGAGATCATCATCATCGGTCATGAAAACAGGATCGATCGCAGCCGGGCGCGGGTCTTGATGCTCCAGGGGTCGCCGAGCCCCGCCGCCTCGAAAAGCTTGAGCAATTGCGCCTGGGCAGCGCCGTCATTCCAGCCGCGATCGGCCGCGACAATGGCGAGCAGCGCGTCGGCGGCGCCATCACGGTCCCCCGCGGCAAGCAGCCCGCCGGCCAGTTCCAGCCGCAGTTCATGATTGTCCGGCTGCGCCGCAACCTGGGCCTTCAGCCCTGCCAGGTCATCGACCGGCACCGCTGCCAGCGCGACAGCGACGGCGGCACGGGCGCGGGCCAGATCGGCATCCTTGGCGGTGTCGGGCACCGCCGCCAGTGCCACGGCCGCCGCATCGGCCTTGCCACCGGCGACCAGCACCAGCGCATATTTGGCGATCAGATCGGCGCGATCGGGCAGTTCCTGGACCAGCGCGCCCAGCATGGCGGCGGCCTCCTCATGTGCGCCCTCGGCACTGGCGGCTTCGGCGGCTTCGACCAGCGCGGCAATTTCCGCCTCGGCATTGGCTTCATCGGGAGGCAGCGGCGCACCAGCGAGCAACCGGTCAATGAACGCCTTCAGTTCGCGTTCGCCCAGCGCGCCCTGGAAGCCATCGACCGGCTGGCCACCCAGAAAGGCATAGACGGTGGGGATCGACTGAATGCGGAACTGCGCCGCCAGCGTCTGATTCTTGTCGACGTCGATCTTCACCAGCTGCACGCGCGGCGCCAGCGCGGCGACGGTGCGTTCCAGCAGCGGCGTCAGCGTCTTGCACGGCCCACACCATTCGGCCCAGAAATCGACAAGCACCAGCGCCGTCTTCGACGCTTCGATGACATCGCGGCGAAAGGCTTCGATACTGGCTTTTTCACTGGCGGCGGTGGCGAGGCTGGCCAAGATAATCTCCTGAATTCGGCTTTGCCGGCACATGGTGCCGGCGGGTCGGCTTTGCCGGCATATGGGGCCGGCGGGGCGGTTTTGCCAAGCCTTGGCAGCGGTGGTGATGCCGCAGGCGGTTTAGGCTTGCATTGGCAGAGCGGCCTGTGTTAGCCGCGCTGCTCGCCACGAGGAGTAATCCTTTTGGCCGAGCGGGCGTAGCTCAGGGGTAGAGCGCAACCTTGCCAAGGTTGAAGTCGAGGGTTCGAATCCCTTCGCCCGCTCCATTTGCAAAAATGGATTTTTGGCTGTCTCAGCCTTCATGTGCCCCCGGCGCAAAATTGATGCTATGGCGCGATCATGCCCGGCGCCCATCACCATCATCATCACGATCACCGCCATGACGGCGGCCATGACCATGGCGCGACGCCGGTGGATTTCGGCACGGCGTTTCGCATCGGGATCGCGCTCAATCTGGGCTATGTCATCATCGAAGGTGGCTATGGCCTGGTCACCGGATCGATGGCGCTGCTCGCCGATGCCGGGCACAATTTGTCCGATGTGCTGGGGCTGGCCATGGCCTTTGCGGCGGTGCGCTTTGCGGCGCGGCCGGCCAGCCAGCGTTTCACCTATGGCTTGAAGCGCAGCACCATCCTGGCGGCACTGGCCAATGCCGTCTTCCTGCTGATGGCCTGCGGGGCCATCGCTGTTGAGGCGGTGCGGCGGCTGGCCGATCCACAGCCGGTGCCGGGGGTGACGGTGATGGTCGTCGCCGCCATCGGCATCGCCGTCAATGGCGTCACGGCCTGGTTGTTTGCCCGCGGCCGCGCCGGCGATGTCAATATCCGCGGCGCCTATCTGCACATGCTCGCCGATGCCGGGGTGTCGGCGGCCGTGGTCGTTGCCGGGCTGATCATCTTGAAAACCGGACTGAACTGGATCGATCCGGCGCTCAGCCTGGTGGTCGTCGCCGTCATATTGCGCGGCACCTGGGGGCTTTTGAAGGAATCACTGGCGCTGGCGCTGGATGCGGTGCCGGCGGGCATTGATGCGGCGGCGGTGTCGGGGTTCCTGGCGGCACACCCCGGCGTTGCAGCGATCCATGATCTGCACATCTGGCCGATGGGGACCAGCGATACCGCGATGACGGCGCATCTCGTCATGCCCGGCGGCCATCCTGGCGATGTCGCGCTGGCGGCGCTGGCGCATGATCTGGAACATCAATTCGGCATCGGCCATGCGACCATCCAGGTCGAAACCGGCGGGGCGTGCGTCGCAGTGGCCTGCGCCTGATCCGGCTGGCACTTGGGCGGCCCTGACGGTAACAGCATTGTATCGCCGCCAAAGGGAAGAGCTTCGAATGACCACCGAAACCCTGATTGTCGAACAGCATGACGCCGTGACGCTGGTGCGGCTCAACCGGCCGCAGGCGCTCAACGCGCTGAATTCGCAGGTGCTCGCCGATCTGATCAGTGTCTTCGCCGCCTATGATGCCGACCCGGCACGGCGCTGCCTGGTGCTGACCGGCAGCGACAAGGCCTTTGCCGCCGGCGCCGACATCAAGGAAATGGCCGACCAGGGCTTTGCCGCCATGTATGGCAGCAATTTCTTCGCCGGCTATGAACGCATCACCGCCACCCGCAAGCCGTGGATCGCAGCGGTGGCGGGCTTTGCGCTGGGCGGCGGCTGCGAGCTGGCGATGATGGCCGATTTCATCATCGCCGCTGACAATGCCAAGTTCGGCCAGCCGGAAATCGGCCTGGGTGTCATCCCCGGCATGGGCGGATCGCAGCGGCTGGTGCGCGCCATCGGCAAGGCCAAGGCGATGGAAATGTGCCTGTCGGGCCGGCGCATGGCCGCTGCCGAGGCCGAAGCCGCCGGGCTGGTGGCGCGCGTCGTGCCGCTTGCCGACCTGATCACCGAAAGCCTCGCCGCGGCCGCCGCCATCGCCGCCATGCCGCCATTGGCCGCCATCGCCGCCAAGGAAGCCGTCAACGCCGCCTTTGAAATGCCGCTGGCGCAAGGGGTGAATTTCGAACGCCGGCTGTTTCACGGCCTGTTCGGTTCGGCCGACCAGAAGGAAGGTATGGCGGCCTTTGCTGCCAAGCGGCCCGGCGTCTGGACGGGGCAATAGCGCCACCTTGACAGGGTTTCACCGCGCCGGGACAAGTGCGAGGGTGGTTTTTGCGTTGGTTGGAGATGGGCATATGGCGTTGGCACACAGGCTGTTGATCGGGCTGGCGCTCGCCCTGGCGGCGCCGGTGCCGGCGCAACAGGCCGTTGTGGTGCCCGAACCGCCGCTGCCGGGCATTGAACTGATCAGCCTGTCCCCCGACGGCACCAAATTTGCCGCCGTGATCAGCACCGACAAACAGAGCCAGATCCAGATTCGCCGGGTGCGCGGCCGCGGACTGGTCACCGCATCGACGGCACCGCGCGGCGGCGTGCGGGCGCTGACCTGGGCCGGCCCCAACCATATGATTGCCACGGTGGCGACATCGGCCGGCACCTTTGCTGTCGATGGCGGCCGGCGCGATTGGTCGATGCTGCTCGATTATGATCTGGGTGAACGGCGCTGGACCAGGCTGCTTGACCATGATGATGACGCGATGAGCGTGGTGTCCGGGCCCCCGACTCCGATTACCGTTGATGGCAGGCTGATGCTCGCGGTGCCGGGCTTTGCGCTGGATGGTAATCATGGGGTTTCGACGCTGTTCCGGATCAATCTGGAATCGAATTTCGTCTCCAAGATCGAAGCCGGCAACCGGCGCACGGTCGCCTGGCTGGTCGATGGCGAAGGCCGGGCCGTGGCGCGTGGCGATTTCGATTCGGACAAGGATGAATGGAGCCTGTGGCTGCATCCCGACCGCCAGGGCTGGGCAAGGTCAAGGCAGGATTTTGTCGCCGATGTGCCGCCGGGGCTGATCGGCCTCAGCCGCGATTCACGCAGCATTGTGGTGGCGCAGGACAACAGGCGCGGCGGCCGCGATGTGCGCCTGATCGCCATCGCCGATGGCACCACGGCGCCGCCGGCAACGCTGCCCGGTTTTGACAGCCCCGCCATTGATCCCGGCTGCCAATGCCTTGTCGCGACGGCACCGGCCGGCAGCGCCGAGCTGCGCTTTTTCGATGATCGCGACCAAAAGATCTGGTCCAGCATCGTTCAGGCCTTTCCCGGCGAAAGGATCGGTTTTGCCGGCTGGTCACGCGATCATCAGACCATCATCATCACCGTCAACGGCGCGGTGCACGGCGACGTCTATTATGTCATCGACCGACGGGCAAAAACCGCCGATCTGCTCGCCGGACATGCCGCAACCCCTTGACAAAACGGGCTTGCCGGGCAGGAATGTGCGCGGGGGCGCGGCGTTGGCGGTATAATTTCAGGGGTGTGTTTCCAATGCTCTTTGTGCGCGGGCTCATCATGGGCCTTGGTGGTTGTTGCCTGGCCTCGGGCGCCCTTGCCGCAGACCCGCCGGCGGTGGCGACATTCGGCCAATTGCCGTCGGTGTCGGATATTGCGCTGGCACCTGATGGGAGCGCCTTTGCCGCGATGATCGGCGGCGAGGGCAACCGCGAATTGCAACTGCGCAGCCTGCCCGACCGCAAGGTCATCACCTTTTATCGCACCGCCGACGCCAAGGTCCGCAGCCTGCGCTGGCTGGGGCCCGATCATCTGGTGGTAACCTCGTCCAAGACAGCCAGGGCCAATGGTCTGGAGGGCAACAAGCAGGAATGGTACCTCGCCATCGAGTATAATCTGAAGTCCAAGAAGTGGAGCAAGCTGCTCGAAGCTGTGCCGGATGCGATGAATATCGTGCTCGGCAGCCCGGTCATGGTCACCGATTCAAAGAAGACCGAGATTGCCGTCGAGGGGTTGAGTGTACCGGGCAATGTTACAGTCTCCACCCTGTTCCGCATAAATCTCGATAACCACCTGACCAAGATCATGGATGTCGGCTCCGTGAACACCCAGGACTGGGTCATTGGCGCCGATGGCCGCGGTGTGGCGCGCGCCGATTATCGCCAGGCCAGTGGCGAATGGGCGTTGTTCGTGCGCCCGGTGGGCGGTAATCAGTGGAAACGCGCCCAGACGATCACCGCACTGGTCGATCGTCCGCAGTTGCTGGGTTATGGTCATGATACCGGCACTGTGCTGGTCAGCGCCCTGGAGGGCGACAGCTGGCAGACGCACGAGGTCAAGCTGGCCGATGCCAGCTGGTCGGCACCGCTCGCCGATCTGGACAGCGACCATGTCATTCGGGACCGCACCAACGGCACGGTGATCGGATCGGTGACCAGCGACATGGCGGGCTATCAGTATAAATTCCTGGCGGAATCCGATCAGAAATTATGGATGGCGTTAACCAGGGCCTTTCCCGGCGAAACCGTCAGCTTTGTCGATTGGACCGATGATCGCATGGTGGCGATCGTCGAGGTGGAAGGGGCGAAAAACGGCGACGCCTATTTCTTGATCGATCGCCGCAACCATAGTGCCGATTGGCTGGCCGATCGGTATCGCGATATCGGCGCGGAGGCGGTGAATGATCGCCAGGTCATCACCTACAAGGCGGCTGATGGCCTGGATATCCCCGCCTATCTGACGCTGCCAAAGGGCCGCGCCGCCAAGGCGCTGCCGCTGATCGTGCTGCCGCATGGCGGCCCGGCGGCGCGTGACGCGCCGGGATTTGACTGGTGGTCGCAGGCGCTGGCGTCGCGCGGCTATGCGGTCTTGCAGCCGCAGTTTCGCGGTTCGGACGGTTTTGGCACGGAATTCCTGGCCGCCGGCTATGGCCAATGGGGCCGCAAGATGCAGACTGACCTGTCAGACGGGATACGCCAATTGGTAAAACAGGGCATTGCCGATCCCAAACGCGTCTGCATCGCCGGTGCCAGCTATGGCGGCTATGCGGCGCTCGCCGGCGTGGCGCTTGATGCCGGGGTCTATCGCTGCGCCGTGGCCGTGGCCGGAGTTTCTGACCTGCGGCGGATGCTGCGCAAGGAAGCCGCGGGCTATTTTGGCTCCAAAACCGGCACTGTGCGCTACTGGCAGCGCTTCATGGGCGCGCAATCGGTGGCCGATACCAATGTTGACCGTTTTTCGCCGGCATTGCAGGCGGCGGCCATCAAGGCGCCAGTGCTGTTGATCCACGGCAAGGACGACACGGTGGTCCCCTATGAACAAAGCACCGTGATGGCCGATGCGATACGAAAAGCCGGCGGCAATGTCGAAATGGTGACATTGAATGCCGAGGACCATTGGCTGTCACGCGAGGCGACACGGGTGCAGATGCTGGAGGCCATGGTGGTGTTCTTGGAAAAGCATAATCCGCCGGGGCAAGGCGCCGCGATGTGACCGTGCGGCGGAATGCGGGCTGGTGGCTGGCGGTCGTGCTGCTGGTGCCGATACCGCTGGCGGCGGCGCCGCCTATTGCTGCCTATGGCCAGTTGCCGGCGATCGACCAGATGTCGATCTCACCGGATGGCAGGCGCTATGCGGCGATCATCGGCGACGAAAAGGGCGCACAGATTCAGGTCGGATCGCTGGCCGATGGCAAGCTGATCGCGGTGGCGCCGGTCAGCAAGGCCAAGGCGCGCGGCATTTATTGGGCGGGCAACGATCATGTGCTGGTGATGGTTTCCACCACGCAAGGCGTGCCGGATGGTTTTGTGGGTCGGCGCAGCGAATGGTTCCAGGTGCAGGACCTTGACCTTGTCGCGCGCAAGTCCCGGATGCTGATGGACAAGGTCAAGGGCGCCTTTAACGTCGTCGAAGGCACCCCGGTCCCGATCAGTTTCGAAGGCCAGCCCGCCGTCATCGTGCCATCGGCGGCCTTCGTCTATGGCCAGGGCTTCATGTCGGCGCTGTATCGCTATGATGTGGCGTCGGGAAAGACGGTGCTCATCGAAACCGGCAAGCCGCTGACCTATGACTGGGCGGTCGATGCCGAAGGCCGCGCCGTCGCCCGCGCCGAATATGACAGCTACAAGGCGCAATGGACGCTTTCGGTGCGCGCGCCCGGCGGCGACTGGATAAAGGCCCGGGTGGAACCGGCGTCGATCGACGTGCCGAACCTGATCGGCCTCGATGATACAGGCAGCGCCGTCCTGGTGCGCCTGCGCGATGGCGAGGATTGGGCGGTGCATCCGGTCAACATTGCCGATGGCCATTGGGGCGCGGCGATTCCGGGCTTCAACGCGGATGGCCTGATCACCGATCGATCGACCTTGCGCCTTGCCGCGACGATTGTCGCCGACATGGCAGCACCGCGCTACCAATTCCGCGATCCCACCGACCAGCGCGCCTGGGACGCGATTGCCAAGGCCTTTCCCGGCGAAGTCGTGTGGTTCACCAGCTGGTCGAACGATCGCATGGCGGCGATCGTCCATGTCTCGGGTCGGCGCAGCGGCGATGGCTATTTCCTCATCGATCGGCGGACGCGGGAGGCGCGACCGCTCGGTGCCAGCTATCCCGGCGTCGGCCCAGCCGATATCGGTGAGCAACGCGTGCTGCGCTACAAGGCCGGCGACGGGTTGGAAATTCCGGCCTATCTGACCCTGCCGCCGGAGCGGATGCCCAAGGGCCTACCGCTTGTCGTGCTGCCGCATGGCGGCCCGGGGGCGCGCGATGAGCCGGGTTTTGACTGGTGGGCACAGGCCATCGCTTCAAGGGGTTATGCCGTGTTGCAACCGCAGTTTCGCGGTTCCGAAGGGCTGGGCAATGCCCTGTTGAAGGCCGGTTATGGCGAGTATGGCCGCAAGATGCAGAGCGATCTTTCCGATGGCGTCCGCCAATTGGCCAGCGACGGGATCATCGATCCGGCGCGGGTCTGCATCGTCGGGGGCAGCTATGGTGGCTATGCGGCGTTGGCCGGCGTGGCGTTTGAACCCCGGGTCTATCGCTGCGCCGCATCGCTCGCCGGCCCGTCGGACATGGGGGTGATGCTGGCCGGCGGCACCGGCATCAGGGACAATATCTCCCCCAAACGCAATCTCAGCCTGCGGTTCTGGCTGCGCTATCTCGGCGCTGCCAGTGTCCTTGATCCGGTACTTGCCGCCGTGTCGCCCGCCAGCCACGCCGATCGCATCAAGGCGCCGGTCCTGCTGATCCATGGCAAGGATGATCTTGTGGTCAATCCCCTTCAGAGCCGGTTGATGGAAAGAGCCCTGAAAGCCGCCGGCGGCCAGGTGGAATTCATCACGCTGGATGGAGAAGACCATTGGCTGTCGCGCGCCACCACCCGTGTCCAGATGCTGGAGGCCATGGTGGCGTTCCTGGAAAAGCATAATCCGCCCGATACAGTGGCGGCGAAATAGCCGCAGGGGTTGGGTTTTCCGCGACGGCGGGTTAAGCGCCGCCTGTCATGACGAAACCGCTCACCCTCGCCCTGCCCAAGGGCCGTATCCTGAAGGAAGCGCTGCCGTTGCTGGCGCGGCTCGGCATTGTGCCCGAGGCGGATTTTCATGATGAGAACAGCCGCAAGCTGATGTTCGCCACCTCGCGCGATGATGTCCGCATCATCCGGGTGCGGTCCTTCGATGCCGCGACCTTTGTGGCGTTCGGGGCTGCCGAAATCGGCATTGCCGGCAATGACGTGCTGATGGAGTTTGATTTTTCAGAACTTTATGCCCCCGTTGACCTCGGCATCGGCCATTGCCGCCTGTCTGTGGCGCAGCCTGCGGCGCTGGTCGAGAACATCCGCAGCCTCAGCCATGTGCGGGTCGCCACCAAATATCCGGGCATCACGCGTCGGCATTTTGCCGCTGCCGGCATCCAGGCCGAAATCATCAAGCTGAACGGCGCGATGGAGCTGGCGCCGCTGACGGGCCTTGCCAGCCGCATTGTCGATCTTGTGTCCACCGGGAAGACGCTGGCGGAAAATGGCCTGGTGGAGACCCAGGTGATCGCCCAGGTGTCATCGCGGCTGATCGTCAACCGGGCGGCGTTCAAGACCCATGCCGCTGTCGTGCCTTTGGTCGATGCGATCCGTGCTTTGGTGGAAAAGCCTGATGCCGCAGCGGCTTGACGCAAACGCTGCGGGTTTCGCGGCGGCCTTTGCCGCCCTGGTCAATGCCCGGCGGGACAG
>JANYCM010000211.1 GCA_025360285.1 Sphingomonadales bacterium | reverse complement strand
GATAATCAGCTGCGGGGCCGCTCGGGCCGCCAGGGCGATCCCGGCTTCAGCCGCTTCTATTTGTCGCTGGATGACGATCTGCTGCGCATTTTCGGCCAGCAATCGATGCTCAGCCGCATGATGAACAATGGCCTGGAAGAGGGGGAGGCGATCGTCCACCCCTGGATTTCCAAGGCCATCGAGACAGCGCAGAAGAAGGTGGAGGCGCGCAATTACGATGTGCGCAAGCAACTGCTTCAATACGACGATGTGATGAATGACCAGCGCAAGGTCGTCTATGACCAGCGCGCCGATATCATGGATTCGGCCACCGTCGGCGATGTGGTGATCGACATGCGCGTCGAAACCATCAACGCCATTGTCGCGACGCATTGCCCGCCCAACTCCTATCCCGAACAATGGGACGTGGCGGGGCTGGATGCGGCGGTGCGCGACACGCTGGCGCTCGACCTGCCGATCCTCGATTGGCCGGCGGAAGCGGCGATCGATCCGGAAATCGTTGTTGACCGGCTGATCGAAGCGACCGACGCTCATATGGCGGCCAAGGCGGCGGCGCTGCCGCCGGAAACCTGGGTGGATATCGAAAAGAATTTCCTGCTCCAGGCGCTGGATCACCATTGGAAGGAACATCTGGCGACATTGGATGCGCTGCGCCAGGTCATCCATCTGCGCGCCTATGCCCAGAAGACGCCGCTCAACGAATATAAATCTGAAGCCTTTGCGCTGTTCGAACGCATGCTGGTCATCGTCCGCGAGGATGTGACGCGGATGCTGGCCAACGCCCAGTTCCAGATGGAGGCACCCGCCGCGCCGGCGATGCCGGGCTTCGTGACGACGCATATCGATCCGCTGACGGGGCTGAATGACGCTTCGGGCTCACGGCCGCGCGCCGATGCCTTTGGCATGTTGCCGGCCGGCGCGCTGTCAGGCGCCATGGCGGCAACGGCGGAATTGAGCGACGTCGATCCCGAGGACCTAGCCGAATGGCACCGGGCGGTTTCACGCAATGCCGAATGCCCTTGTGGGTCAGGCAAGAAGTTCAAGCACTGTCACGGCGTGCTGTAGCGCTTGGCGACGACGATGAATGGCGCCGCGCTCTGGCCGATGGTGGCGATGGTGGCGCTGACTTTCGGCGTCTGGATCATGCTGTTCATCCGCCGCATCCCCGGCCCTGACAGCGGCCCGTTGCCGCTTGAACAGATGAAGATCCGCGCCACAAGACCGATATTGTAGCCCAAGGAAACGGCCGCCAACGACAATCTGATGAACCTGTTCGAACTGCCGGTGCTGTTCTACGCGCCGTGCCTGGCGCTGGCGGTGACGGGTTTTACCGGCGCGTTCCTGGGTTATGGCTGCTGGGCTTATGTCGGGTTGCGCGGGCTGCATTCGGCCATTCATTGCACCTTCAACAATGTCATGCTGCGCTTTGGCGCTTATTTATTGTCCACGCTGCTATTGATAGCGCTGTGGATCGCCTTTGCCCTGCGCCTGGCGGCATAGCCGGCTGGCCCGACGCCCTTACCGTTTTGTGGCGGCCGTCCCCGGTTTTTCCGCGACCGGCTGCGGGGCCTCGGGTGGCTGCGCGGCATACCAGGCTGACACCGCTTCGATCTGTGCATCATCAAGGTCATGAGCGATGCGTGGCATGGGGTTGACCGGGCTATCAAGCCCGCGGTGGCCGGCCCGATAAAGCTGAAGCTGGTCGCGCAGATACCAGCGGTTCTGGCCGGCGATGGCCGGATAGAATTTATGGTCGGCGCGGTTGATTTCGTGGCAGTTCTGGCAGGCCTCGACCTTGCCGGCCGGCACGCCACCGATCGCGATGGCTTCGCCTGCCGCCAACTGCGCTGGCGTGGCGGCGAATTGCGGCGCGGGCATCCGCCGGCGGGCGGTGAATGCCACGGCCAGCGCATCGATCTGGACATCGGTCAGCTGCGCCGCGACGGGTTGCATATAGCCGCTGTGGCGCACTCCTGTAGCATAATCGGTCACGGCCTTTTTGAAGGTGACTCGGTCGAGCAGGGCGAGGTTCGGAAAGGGCGCGCCCGGCCGTCCGGCGCCGTCGCTGCCATGGCATTGGACACAGGCCTGGGCCGCATCGGCGCCGACCGTGCCGCGGCCAAAGGCCACCGCCGGGCGCGCGGTGCTGTAGGCAGCCGCGGGCAGCGGCCCGGCGCTGTCCATCACAATGTCGGGGTGGCTGCTGCCTTCGGTCGTCATCGGTGCCGGGGCGGCAGCCGGATCAGGCGTGGCGCCAGCCAGCGCCAGATAGCGGGCGCTGTCCAGCCGGGGCAGAATGCGCAGAAAGGCCACGATCGACCAGATTTCGTCGTCGCGATCCTGGGTCGGCCACGCCGGCATGGCGCTGTATTTGACGCCGTGCTTGACGATCCAGAACAGTTGCGGCGCATCGAACAATTTGATCTGGGTGGCCAGATATTGCGGCTGGGGCCGCAGGCCGAGGGCGATCGGGCTTTGGCCGAAACCGGGGGCGGCATGGCAATTGGCGCAAACGCGGCTGTAATAAACCGCGCCCTTGATGACGCGCTGGTCCGCATCAAGGTCGGCCGGTGGTTTGAGGTCGGCGGCGTGATGGGCGACCGAGCGGCGGAACACATAATGCAGCAAATCGGCCCAGCCCTCAGGGTGCGGCGTCGAGGCCGTGAGATCGAGCCTGCCGGATGTGATAACGATCAGGGCGACAATGAAGGCGATGGACCCGGCGACAATTATCGGCCCCAACAGCTGCGACAGGCGCGGTGGGAACAGCGCCGCTAGGGCAGGCGACCGGCGAAGCGACACGGTGTTGGTTCCTCGGCGACAGGGGTGCGGACCCAACGCGTCGTTCCGCCGCGTGTTCCCGGCAAAATTGTGACATCGGCGACAGATGGCAACCTCCGCCGGGGGGGAAGGCCGTTGACGGGGGCGGGCGGTTCGACTAA
The DNA here is from genome assembly GCA_025360285.1 of Sphingomonadales bacterium. GTDB lineage: Bacteria > Pseudomonadota > Alphaproteobacteria > Sphingomonadales > Sphingomonadaceae > Sandarakinorhabdus. The sequence goes on along the minus strand of JANYCM010000211.1, from coordinate 448 downwards.
AGGCCGCGCTCCTGCCCGTGGACCAGGTCCGGCTATGCCGTGCCACCGGTCCGCGATGGCGGGAATGGAAACGACGGGTTGCGCCGCGCGCGTCAGGCTTCTGCGAAGGGGCCTTTCGCGCTTATGCCATGGGGTTACAGCCAGGGGCGGAGTTGATCTGGAGTAGGTGGCCCGGCCAATGGCGGTCTGGCACCGAACAGCAGGATAACAGATACACGATGCCCACTATCAACCAGTTGATCCGCAAGGGTCGCGAGCCGCAAAAAGCCCGCAACAAGGTGCCGGCCATGGAGGCCTGCCCGCAGAAGCGCGGCGTTTGCACCCGCGTCTATACGACGACCCCGAAGAAGCCGAACTCGGCGCTTCGCAAGGTTGCCAAGATCCGTCTTACCAATGGCTTCGAAGTCATCGGCTACATCCCCGGCGAAGGCCATAACCTTCAGGAACA
>JANYCM010000191.1 GCA_025360285.1 Sphingomonadales bacterium | reverse complement strand
CATGACCTTCCTGCCCAAGGCCGAAATACTCAGCCTTGAAGAAATCGATCGGCTCGCCACCGCCTTCATCCGGCGCGGCACCCGCAAGCTACGCCTGACCGGCGGCGAGCCCCTGGTCCGCCGCGGCATCATCGATCTGGTCAAGGCGCTGGGGCGCCATCTGCGCAGCGGCGACCTCGACGAACTGACGCTGACCAGCAATGGTTCGCAAATGGGGCGCTTTGCCGATGATCTGCGCGCCGCCGGGGTGCGCCGGGTGAATATCAGCCTCGATACGCTGGATGCCGACAAATTCGCCGCCATCACCCGTTGGGGGCGACTGTCGCAGGTGCTGGAGGGCATTGCCGCGGCAAAGTCGGCGGGTCTGCATGTCAAGCTCAACATGGTGGCGCTTGCCGGCGTCAATGACGATGAAATCGAGACCATGCTGGCCTTTGCGACCCAGGGCGGCCATGATCTGGTGCTTATCGAAACGATGCCGCTGGGCGAGATCGATGGCGATCGTGTCGATCAATATCTGCCGCTGTCGCGCGTCCGCGAGCGGCTGGCAAAGCGCTTCACCCTGCACGACCTGCCCGATTCCACCGGCGGACCCGCGCGTTATGTCCGCATCGGCGAAACCGGGCAACGGCTGGGCTTCATCACCCCCCTCACCCATAATTTCTGCGAAAGCTGCAACCGGGTTCGCCTTACCGCCACAGGGCAGCTCTACATGTGCCTTGGCCGGGATGATGTCGCCGATCTGCGCGCCGTCGTGCGGGCGAATCCGGGCGGTGCGGCGCTGGACAGGGCTCTCGATGAAGCCATTTCGCGCAAACCCAAGGGCCATGATTTCATCATCGATCGCCGTGCCGCCGTCCCCGCTGTGCGCCGCCACATGAGCGTCACCGGTGGCTGATCCCCGCCTGGCCCTGCTGGTATCGGATACCGACGTTGCCGAAGCCGCCGGTGCCCTGCTGCGCGCCCGGCATGATTTCGTCAGTGTGCGCGATGCAGATGTCGTGGTGGCGCTGGGCGGCGACGGCTTCCTGCTCCACACCCTTCACGAAGCGCTGTCAGCAAGCGAGCCCAAGCCGATGTTCGGCATGAACCGCGGCACCGTCGGCTTCATGATGAATGAGTTCGACGCCGACGACTTGCCGCGCCGCGTGGCCGCTGCCCGCGCCTTTACCTTGCATCCGCTGTTGATGACCGCTGAAACCGTGGGCGGCGACAGGATTTCTTCGCCCGCCATCAATGAAGTATCGCTGCTGCGCGAAACCCGCCAGACCGCCAAGATCGAGATCGCCATCGATGGCAAGGTGCGGATGGAGGAATTGATCTGCGATGGCGTGCTGGTGGCGACGCCAGCGGGTTCCACCGCCTATAATCTGTCGGCCAATGGCCCAATCCTGCCGCTGCAATCCGACCTGCTGGCGCTGACCCCGATCAGCCCGTTCCGGCCGCGGCGCTGGCGCGGGGCACTGCTGCCCCAGGCCAGTGTCATCGAATTCCGCGTGCTGGAGGCCAAGAAGCGCCCGGTTTCCGCCGTCGCCGATCAACGTGAGGTCCGCGATGTCGCCTGCGTTCGCGTCATCACCGACAAATCAATTCGCCTGCAATTGCTGTTCGATCCGGGCTATGCGCTTGATGATCGTATCGTTGCCGAACAATTTGCCAGCTAAGCCCTGTATCGGCCCTTGTCTCGGGCTTGGGTGACCGCTATAGCCGCCCCCTCGCGCTATTCCTCGGTAGCTCAGCGGTAGAGCATTCGACTGTTAATCGAATGGTCGCAGGTTCGAATCCTGCCCGGGGAGCCAGCCGCCTGAGGCGATCGCATTCGATGGCCACAACGTAGCGTACAGCATCAAGCCGGCGGCCTGTCGGGGCGCCCGCCAGTGCAGGAATAACACGTTCTTGATCGATTTTTTTAAGCGACGATCACGGCCCGATTTTTTTTGGAAGTTGACGAAGTTTACCGTTTTTGCGCTTTTTACGGCGTGGCGAGGATTGTTTGCGTAACAAACATCCCGCACCGATCGCTTCTATCGATTTTAAAGAGCGGTCTCAGCCGCTTTCATAGCCTTTTTGGCACGTGTAGTACATGGCTTTGACGCTGCCCAACCGTTCTAGATCAGCAGCCGCAGGTCACCCGTTTCGGCTCTAAAATTGGGCTACCGCAGCGACCTCGCCAGTTCCGCCATCGTCCGGTTAGCGAGTTCATGGCCGGCACCGCCCGGCGACGTGCCCATCGCCGTTGCCCGTACAAAGCCGCCTGGCCCTGCCACCAGCGGCGCACGGCCGCGCGGCGCCGCCCCGGTGCTGGTAAATGCCGCCAGCAGGCGTGCCGCGCGAATATCCTTCACGGTCACCTTGAATGCCGCTCCCGTCGGTGTGCCCGGTGCCGGCGATTGCAGCACTTCGATCAATAGATCAGCGCGTGAGGTGGCCGCCTCGGTTTCAATATCCTGCATATTGGCGCGTTCACCGGCCTTGCGCGCCCCACGCGACGTGCGCATCGCCAAGTTACGATCGATCAGCACCGCGCCATTGGCGGCGAGCGTTTCGGAAAACGCCGCTTCCACGGCAAAATTTGTGGTTTCGTCCAGCCCGTCCCGGCTGGTTGTCAGCCTGTCCGTACCGACCGACGCATCCAGCGATGACCGGCTGCTCGCCGTCGCTTCCTGCAGCCGCGACGTGCCGAGGCGGGATTGGCTGACATCATCGCTAGCTGATGCGCGGCTGTCGTTCCTTGTTTCGACATGCAGATTGTCACGATATTGCGACCGCACTTCTTCGCTCAGTTCACGATTCCAGAAGATCAGGATCCGCGGCCGCCGCGCTTTGGCATAGACGGCGCGGAAATTATCGGCGGCGACCATGCCCGGCGGCGGCGGGGGTGGTGGCGGCGTTATCACCTCGGCATCGGTCGCCCGATACTGGGCCATCGCTGGCACCGCCAGACAGACAGCCGACAACAATAACAGCCGGTTAACGCGGTGCATGGCAACCTCCGGGATGGGCAGATTCATTATGGCCGGGATGACAGCCGTTGACGGACGGGCCACCGCCTTCGCTGCGCGGTGCGGCTTGGGAGGCACTTACTGCCGCCATCGATGACCAGAACATGGCGTTCTGGGCGGCAGCGTCACGCGCCTCCGCGTCGGCCCGCGCGGCTGCCTGGCGGTTCGCTTCATATTGCGCGGCGGCGCGGGCGTCATCATCATTGGCCTGGGCGTTTTCGGCGGCGGTCGCAGCATGGCGGGCGCGCATATCGTCAGCGGCGCGGTCCCAATAGGCTTGCTGCGCCGGGTCGGTCGACGGATCGATCTGGTGCTTCACCCATTGGCCGCCATCATAGACATGTTCGCCGATGGAATGCCCCGTGGCGTATTCGACGCCATAGCTGATACCGGTACCGAGCAACTTGCCGCCGGCATAGGCCGCCCCACAGGGCACGGCGCCAGGGCCGGTGCTGGCACAGGCCGCATCGACAGCGACATCGACACCAAGCTGCACCGTGCCTTCAATGACCGCTGGTGTGTCGCCGCGATAGGCATCGACGGCAATCTTGGCACCCGACAGGCCATAACCAAGCTTGCTGATCACCGAACTGGTCTTGCCCAGCGCCGGAACGATCGACGGGTCCATGGTCATCGCTGTATGTGCCGCACCGCCGACAACATAGGTCATGCCGTCATTGACCTTGCCGGTGACATCGAGTGCCTTGCTGGCATCGGCCGCCGGACCGACAGTTTGCGGGCCTGTGGCCCCGGGGCGCGGCGGCGGTGGCACATTGGTGCGCAGTTGCGCCTGGGCGCCAGTGGCCGCTGCCAGCGCCAGCGACGCGATCAGGGCGGCACCGGCGATTTTCACAGGTCGGGGCGCAATTCGATCAGATAGGCGCCGACATTGCCGCGGCCGATCGAAGCTTCTTCATACACCGCTGTGGCCAGCGGCGACAGGAATACCGGCTTCCAGGCCGACGCCGCCTCGGTCGGCATCTGGTTGCCATCCATGAAGTTGGAACGCGCCTGCACCACCAGTGGATATTTGGTGCAATTGACCAGCCGGGCCATGATCTTCAGGCCGTTGGTCGGTGTACGCATGGCAAACAGGCCTTCGACGATGACCGACTTGGTCAGCTTCTTGTCCGTTATCAGTACGGCGTTGAGATCGATCGGCGTCATCGATGCCGGCACATTGGCGACCAGCGCCGGACCGCCCGAGGGGCCAGCAGCGCGGGCCTCCCCGGTGTGACATTTCAATACTTTGTTTTCCGTCGCAGCCGCCGGGGCGGCTAAGACAAAGACGGCAATACCGGCATAAAGCAATCGCAACATCGTCTATCCCCCAAAAACCATCGCAAGATCGGCGCGGAATTTCTTGTCCTTGACCACGACATCCTTCTTGCGGGCAACGGCGGCCCGCACCTTGGGGTCATCGCCCGGCGTGTCGGCGCCCAGCAGGGCCGATCGCGACCGGGTCCAGACGATGGCGCACTTGCCGCTCGCCCCCTGCATCACCGGCGTTGGGGTCAGCGGCGTGGGGCCGTCCGCCGCCGTGAAGCTGGCTGAGGCGGTGAAGGGGCCGTTCATTGACGTTGTGCTGATCAGCACCTTGTCGGGCAGGCTGTCCCATTGCCGGATATCGGCATCGGTCTTCATTGCCGACGCAAACAACGACATGCCAAGCCCGGCAAGCGCCACTACCATGCCCCCCGTCGGGTCGCTGCCCGACTGGTTCATCATCTGCAGGCCAACAGCCGTCGTTCCCGACGCAAGCGATTCGGTCGTCGATTTGAACGATGCCTTGCCGTTGAGGATGCCGTCCATCTTGCGGCCACCGCGGGTTGTTGCCTGGTAATAGACGCTGCTGGCCAGGTGCAACGGCACCGCCCGCGGGATCATCGCCTTGGGCCCGCCGCTGGTCGGCACCAGCGAAAAGACCGCGCCGCTTTCGGGAAAGCCGGTGGCTTCGCCGAAGACCATCTTTTCCTTCTGCTGGCCGTCGCGCCGCTTGATCGGGCCATGGCCCAGTTCAGCAATCAGCAGCACATTGTCCGTGGGGCCCGGCGGCGTCAGTTCAGGCTGGGTCTTGATGGCGCGATCAATGTCTTCGACGCCCTTGTCACCGGCGCATTGCGACGACCAGCCGACCAGATAATTGAGCAGCGCAAAATCGCTCTGCAAATTTTCGGTTTCTGATACCGTGTCTTGAAATTCGGCTTCCTTGAACGAGGCATGGGCGTTGTTGTAATCGCCTTTGCGAAGATACAGCAGGCCACGGTAATAATAGGCCATGGCGCGCTCATAGGCCTCGCCCTTCCAATCCTTGTTCGATTCCTTGTGCCACAGTGACCGCGCGGCTTCGGCGCGCGGATCCTTGGAATAGACGGTTTCAATGCGCAGCAGCGCCATATCATAGGCACGCTCGGCATCAGCCCATTGCTGCAATTCCATGGCGGCGAGGCCCAATCGCGACAAGTTGAGCACGGCGTTGCGCTCCCCACCGGTCAGCAGGGCTTGATAATAGGGCTTCAGCGGCTCAGGGCGCGGCGCGACAAAGGCCGCTATTTCATCGGGATAAGGCCCTTCGCCATAGGTCTGTTTCCACTGCCTGACCTGTTGTTCGCGCGCCTTCACCGCCGCCGGATCGGGCTGCGCCGCATCTTGCGCCGCCGCCGGAAACTGTGAAACCGCACATGCCAGCGCCAATAAGGATGCGCCCGCCCAGCCTCTGATCGTCATGGTCTTCCCCCGGTTTGCCGGCCCATTTGATGGGCCTGGTATAATGACGGTCCCCCCGCCTTATGCTTCAGCGATACACCACATCATCACGCTGGCCGCGCTGGATGATGAACGGTTCGGAAATATACACGCTCTCGCTGGTTTCGAGGTCGATGAGTTCGAACACCACCTGCATCGCCCGCTGCTGCTCACCAGTCGTATTGTTGCGCGAATCGAGCGAGGTGATGCGCCCGGTCAGCTTGAAATCCAGCCCGGCAACCGCTTTGGCCATGCCGCGCGTCGCAACATCAACCTGGCCCTGGCGCTTCAATTCGCGTTCCTGCGCCACATCTTCCATCGCCTCGCGGCTGATGAAACGAATGCGGCCGGCGGCGGCGCGCATCAGCGAGGCGCGAAGATTATCGGAAATCATGTCGGTATCGAGCCGCTGGCTGGATTTGTTGACCAGCCGCGACGAATCAACCACGATTCGCGGTGGTTTGGGACTGTTGACGAAATCCGGGCGTTGCAGAAGATCCCGCACCAGCGAATCCGACATGCGGATGATGTCGCGCATTTCAATGCCGGTGCCGGTGACGTTGCCACGCGCCGTCGGATCGAGATCGACCGCGCCATGACCGTTTTTCGACTGGGCAAGCGCCGCGCTCCCCAGCACCAATTGCAGCGCCGCGACACCGACAAGCCATTGTTTCATCGTAAAGCCCCCAACAACTTTGCATAACGCTAATACGGTCGCCGGAACGAGTCTATACGCTTTCGTAAGTTTCCGGTCATGCCGGCGGCTGCCCGACCAGCGATGCTTGCTGCCTGACAACGGCCCATTCATCGCGCCGTCAGCCGGGCAGGCCTAAATCTCCCGGCAACCAATCCGACATCTCCGGAAAAGGATAGTTTCATGTCGCGCCTGTTCTTGCTGCCAATCGCCGCCAGTTTCCTCGCCAGCGGCTGCGCTGCCGATTATCCCCAGGATTATGGTGCGGGCTATCCGCCAGCCTATGACAATGGGCCCAATTACAATGACCCAAACTACAATGGTTACGCCGTGCAACAGGGCGATCTGTTCGGCGGCCAGAATGTCGCCTCGGTGGACGTCTTCTACGGTCCGCTGGCGGCCTATGGCGATTGGGTGAACAGCCGTTTCGGCCGGGCCTTCCGTCCCAACGTCGGGCCAGACTGGCGGCCCTATGTCAACGGCCGCTGGACCGAGGATCGGTTGTGGCTGAGCGATGATCCCTGGGGCTGGGCCACTGACCATTATGGCCGTTGGGGCTTTGATGATCGCGCCGGCTGGGTGTGGGTGCCCGGCACCGAATGGGCGCCATCCTGGGTGGCGTGGCGCGACAATGGCGATGTGACCGGCTGGGCGCCGATTCCGCCGGGCGTCAACTTTTCGGTCGGCATCGGCTTCGGGGCCGGTTGGGGCTATGACAATTGGAACAGCTGGTATGCGCCCAGCTGGGTCTGGGTGCCACGCGCCTATGTCTATCAGCCGCATTTCGGCGGCCGGGTGCTGCCGTGGAACCGCGGCAATGATTTCTGGCGCGGCAGCCGCTGGCAACAGCAACCCAATTGGCGTCCCGGCCAGGGCTGGCACCGTCCGGGCGGCTATGACGGCGGCAATCGCCCCGGTGGCAATGGCTATCAGAGCCGGCCCGATAACGGTTCGCAGGGCGGTGGTTGGCAGGGCCGCCCCAATAGTAACAACCGGCCGGGCACGCCGCCCGCCGATTGGCGCAACCGCCCGAACGGCGATGACGGGCGTGGTCGCCCGAATGGCGACGATTGGCGCAACCGCCCGAACGGCAATAACCCCGCGGGCAGTGCCATCGGCGGCAGCATCGCCGGGCAGCAACGCCCAGGCTATCAGTCCGATGGCAGCACGGCGGCGCCGCGTCCTCCCCAAGCGGGCAATTGGCAGCCGGGAAACCGTCAGCCGCCGACGGATTGGCAGCGCCCGCCGGCGGGCAATAGCGGCTGGCAGGGGCGCCCGAACGGCAATGCCGCCCCTAACAGCAATAATAATAATGTGTCCGGCGCACCCGCGCGCCCCGAGGGCAGCCCCTCCTGGCCGGGCAGGGGCAACCGCAATAATGGCGGCGCTGCCGGCAATGGCGGCGCGGCCTTTGTGCCGCCGCGCCCTGATAGCGGTTTCCGCGGCGCCCCGACCAACACCGCACCGCCCGTGGTAATGCAACCGCCGCCCCGCATGAGCCCGCCGCCGGTGCAGGCCGCGCCGCCGCCGCCGGCATCGCGGCCTGAGCGACCGGCCCCGCCGCCGCGCAATGAAGGCGAACACCGTCATGAACAGCCGCAATAGCGCGGCAGGATCACATTCATCGGCAATCCGAACATATTAGGCTTGCGCTTTTCGCTGCACTGCACAGTATCGTCGCCATCCAGAAACGGGGTGGGGATGGCAGCGATCACGGCCTTTGATGAAATGTTCGGCGCCGGCGGTGCCTATGGCGGCACCGCCGGGCCGTTATTTGGTGGTGGCTCGGGCAAGGCCCAGCCGCGCGGCATCAGCGCTGCCTATCGCTCGATCGAAACCTGGCTGGAGCACAGCCCGCCGGAACTGATGGCGGCGCGGCGGCGCCAGGCCGAATTGTTCTTCCGCCGCATCGGCATCACCTTTGCGGTCTATGGCGACCCCGACGCCGCCGAGCGGCTGATTCCCTTCGACATCGTGCCGCGCATCCTGGCCCGCGCCGAATGGGATCAGCTCGAAAAAGGCCTGAAACAGCGCGTTGCGGCGCTCAACGCCTTTCTGGCCGATGTCTATGGCAAGCGTGAAATCCTGCGCGCCGGCATCATGCCCGAGGAACTGGTGCTGCAAAATCCCGGCTATTGCCTGCACATGGCCGGCAAAAAGCCGCCGGGTGGCATCTGGACGCATATCGCCGGGATCGATCTGGTGCGCACCGGCCCTGATGAGTTCTATGTGCTGGAGGATAATGCCCGCACGCCATCAGGCGTGTCCTACATGCTTGAAAACCGCGAGGTGATGTTGAAACTGGTGCCCGAGTTGTTCAACAGCCTGAAGGTGGCGCCCGTCGAAACCTATCCCGAAGCACTGCTGGAAACCCTCGCCTCGGTCAGCCCGCGCGCCGGCCGCAACGGCGGCGCGCCGGTCTGCGTGCTGCTCACCCCTGGCCGCCACAACAGCGCCTTTTACGAACACAGTTTCCTGGCCGACAAATTGGGCATCGAACTGGTGGAAGGCAGCGATTTGTTCGTGCGCGATGACATTGTCTACATGCGCACCACCGAAGGGCCGGAACGCGTTGACGTAATCTATCGCCGGCTCGACGATGCCTTTATCGACCCGCTCGTCTTCAACCCCGATTCCATGCTCGGCGTCGCCGGCCTGATGGCGGCTTATGCCCAGGGCAATGTGACGCTGGCCAATGCCGTTGGCACCGGGGTCGCCGATGACAAGGCGATCTATTCCTACATGCCCGACATCGTGCGCTTCTACATGGGCGAGGAGCCGCTGCTCAACAATGTCCCTACCTGGCGCTGCCGGGAGCCCGAGGCCTTGGGCTATGTCCTCGATCATCTTGCCGAACTCGTCGTCAAGGAAGTCGATGGCTCGGGCGGCTATGGCATGCTCATTGGACCGCATGCGCCGCAGGCGACGCTCGCCGCGTTCGCCGCCAAGCTGAAGGCCCACCCCGAAAAATTCATCGCCCAGCCGACCTTGGCGCTGTCCACCTGCCCTACCGCCACCGACGCCGGCATCGCGCCGCGCCATGTCGATCTGCGGCCATTCGTGCTTACAGGAACCAATGGCGTGCATATCGTGCCCGGCGGGCTGACCCGGGTGGCGATGACGCCGGGGTCGCTGGTGGTCAATTCCTCGCAGGGTGGGGGCACGAAGGATACGTGGGTGGTTGATGAGTAGCGCGCAGCGCCGCGAGCGCGCGTGTCGCACGCCGACAGGCGCAAGCGCGGCCGGCGGGGCGGCGCGCGCTTCTGCGCGCCGAACCCGTCCGACGTCACGGTGCGGCTTCGCCGCGCCGCCCCTGGCCGGAGTTCTGCCGTGTTAAGCCGCACCGCCTCCAATCTCTACTGGATGGGCCGCTATCTCGAACGCGCCGATTTCACCGCGCGGCTGATCGAGGCGACGCAGCGGCTCGCCGCCCTGCCCTCCTCCTATGGCGGCGCCGGCAATGCCTGGGAATCGGCGCTGTCGGCCACCTGGATGACCCGCCGCTATGCCGAACGCGGCCTGCCGCTCGACGAAGCCGCGGTGTGTGAGTTCCTGACGCTGGATCCGGCCAACCCCAGTTCAATCCGGTCCTGCCTCGATACCGCCCGCGCCAATGCCCGCACGGTGCGCACCGCGCTGACCGAAGAAGGCTGGGAGGCGATCAACACCGCCTGGCTGGAAGTATCGCGCTATGGCGCGCATCTGGAGGGCCGCGAGGCCGTCGGGCCGCTGCTCGAGATCGTCAAGCACGCCATTTCGGCCTTCGAAGGCGCGGCGCAGCGCACCATGCTGCGCGGCGATGCCTTCTGGTTCGTCAATCTCGGCAGCGCCATTGAGCGCGCCGACAATTCGGCCCGGCTGCTCGATGTGAAGTATCACCTGCTACTGCCGCGCGGCGAAAGCGTTGGTGGCAGCCTCGATTATTTCCAATGGACGACGATCCTGCGCACCGTATCCGCGATGACCGCCTACCGCTGGGTGTATCGCGATTCGGTCAAGCCCTGGCTCGTCGCCGACCTGTTGATCCTCAACCGCCAGATCCCGCGCAGCCTGGCCAGTTGCTATGAAGAAATCCTGCGCCATCTCGATCTTTTGGCCAGCCACACCGGCAAGCGCGGTACCGCGCACCGGCTGGCCGCAGCAGGCCATGCCCGGCTGTCACAGAACAACATCGACGGCATCTTCACGTCGGGCCTGCACGAATTCCTGACGCGCTTCATCACCGAAAACAACAAGCTGGGCGAAGCCATCGCCGAACAATATCTGTTCTGAATTGATCCAAACGCCATGCGCATCCGCGTCGATTATACTACCGTTTATGACTATGCCGCGCTCGCCAGTGACGTGGTGCAGTTGCTGCGCGTCGAGCCGCGCGGGGATGACAATCAATATATCATCAACTGGCGGCTCGATACCGATGCCGATGGCCATCTGCGCCGCCAGGAGGATGTGTTCGGCAACTTAACCCATATGTTCTATGCCGACGCGCCGATCCGCCGCCTGTCATTGCACGTGACTGGTGAGGTCAACACGCTGGACAGCCATGGCATCCTCGCCGGTACCAACGAACCGCTGCCGCCGGCGGTGTTCCTGCGATCCACACCGCTCAGCACCGCCGATCCCGCCATCCGCGCCTTTGCGCGGGATTGCACGCGGCCCAACCCCATCGACACCTGCCACGCACTGATGACCGGGCTTTATGCCGGCATGACCTTTGATGCCGATGTCACCCACAGCCATACCGATGCCGCCCATGCCTTTGGCCTAAGCGCCGGGGTCTGCCAGGATTACAGCCATATCTTCGTCGCCGCCGCCCGCCACCTCGGTATTCCGGCGCGCTATGTTTCGGGCCACCTTGTGCGCGTCGATGGCCTGGTGACGCAACCGGCCGGGCATGCCTGGTGCGAGGCGTATATTCCTGATCTCGGCTGGGCCGGCTTTGACCCGACCAACGGCATTTCGGTGACGGAGGCCTATCTGCGCGTCGCCGTCGGGCTGGACTATCTCGATGCGGCGCCAGTGCGCGGCTCGCGGCGCGGCGGCGGTGCCGAAACCATGATGGTCAGCGTGACGGCGCGCGATTCCGGCCCCGAAAATCGCCGCGCCGCTGGAGCACTTGCGCAGGAACA
>JANYCM010000180.1 GCA_025360285.1 Sphingomonadales bacterium | reverse complement strand
CAGGTAATAGACCGCGAAATGATCGACGAGATAGGCCTTGGGGTCGGCGGCGGTGGCGCTGGTCGGCATCTTCTTGGCATAGATGCCATAGGCCTTGCGCATCGCATCGATGGCGGCCGGCGTGCCGGTCAGGCCGACAAGCCGCGGGTGAAAGGCGCTGGTGAAGGCCTTCATCGCTGCCACATCATCGCGCTCGGGATCGACGGTGATGAAGATCGGCACGACATTGCCACCGCGACTTGGCTGGGCGGTTTCATAGGCGGCAAGCCCGCGTGACAGCACCGCGACATCGGTGGGGCAGACATCGGGGCAGAAGGTATAGCCGAAATACATCAGGCGATATTTGCCGGCGAAGTCCTTGTCGCTGACCTTGTGGCCATTCTGATCGATGAGGGTGAATGCGCCGCCCAGGCTGGACCCGGCGAGATTGCCCGGTGGCGGCACCGATAATTGCATCCAGGCAAGCCCAGCAGCCAGCAGCGCGGCGATGCCGAGCACCAGCCACAGGCTGCGCCGGCCAATGCCGGGTTTGCGGGCGCTGTTCATCGCCGGTTGCGCAGGTTATGCCAGATCATGGCGGCGAGATAGGATGGAGGACGCAAATTGTCGATGATCCGGATGGCGATGCTGCGGGCCGGCCTGGCCGCCATGGTGCCGATGGCGGGGCTGGGCCTGATGCTGGCGGCCACCCCGGCGACGGCGCAATTTTCCGATGCCTATACTTTCCTGAAGGCGGTCAAGGACAAGGACGCCGCCAAGGCGCGCGAGATGATCGAAAAGCCGGGCAATGCCTTCGTCAACACCCGCGACAGCGAAACCGGCGAAACCCCGTTGCATATTGTCACACGGCGATCGGACAGCGCCTGGCTGGGCTTCATCCTGCAGGCTGGTGCCAACATCAATGCGCGTGACCGCGATGGCAATACCGCGCTGCTCATCGCCGCCCAGACCCGCTGGACAGAGGGTGTGCAGATCCTGATCTCGGTGCGGGCGCAGGTCGATGCGCAGAACCGGCTGGGGGAAACCGCGCTGCAAAAGGCCGTGCAGAACCGCGATACCACCACTGCCAAGGTACTGATCGACGCCGGCGCCAGCCCCGATATCGGCGACAACAGCGGCGTCACAGCCCGATCACTGGCCGACAGCGACCCGCGCGCCGCCGCGATGGCACGGCTGCTTAAGGATGTGCCGGTCCGCAAGCCCAAGCCGACGCAGGGCCCATCGATCTAACGGCCGGCCCCACGTCACCCCTGTCCGCTATGCCGCATGGCCCCGCCGCGCGATCGCGCCTATGGGGCCGTCATGGAACGTTCATCGATTGCTGCGGCGGCCTTTGATCGGCCCGGCGTGCGGGTGCGCACGCTGGCGGCGCTGCGCTGGATTGCCATTGCCGGCCAGTTCACCACGATCATCATCGTCGGCCTGTATCTGAATTTCCCGCTGCGCTGGCCGTCGCTGCTCGCCGCCATTTCGGCCTCGGCCTTCCTCAACATCGGCCTGACGACATTGTATGGCCGCAATGCCCGGTTGCAGGGGACCGATCTGGCGCTGCATCTGGCCTTTGACTTGATCCAGGCCGGCGTGCTGCTGTTCCTGACCGGCGGGCTGGCCAACCCGTTTTCAATCCTGCTGATCGTGCCGGTGACGATTGCCGCCACCTTGCTGCCATCGCGGGCGATGCTGGCGCTGGGGGTGCTCGCCGGCATCATACTGCTGATGCTGTGGTATTGGGCACACCCGCTGCCCTGGGCTTTGCTCCAGGCCGGGCCGCCGCCAGTGTTCCCACGCATCTACAGCATTGGCGTGGCGATCGCGCTGGCGCTGGCGATTGGCTTTCTTGCCATCTATCTGTGGATGGTGTCGGCGGAGGCGCGTGACCGCGCCCGGGCGCTGGTCGCCACCGAAGCCGCGCTGACACGTGAAGCCAAGATGTCGGCATTGGGCAGCCTGGCGGCGGCGGCGGCGCATGAACTGGGTGGCCCGCTGGGCACCATCACACTGATCGCCCACAGCCTTGCCGAAGCCCTGGGTGACGATCCGGATTTTGGCGATGACATCCGCCTGCTCGAATCCGAGACCGCGCGCAGCCGGGCGATCCTGGTGCGCATCGCCAAGCGTGCCGAAGCCGAGGACCCCTTTGCCGAACTGGGGCTCGATGTGCTGCTCCACGAAGTCGCGCACAATGTGCTGCCGACACGGGTGCCGGTGACGGTGAATGCGGCGGCACCGCAACCGCTGGTGCGGCGGTCGCCGGAACTGCTGCACGGCCTGTCGAACCTGGTGGCCAACGCCGTGCGCCATGCCGGCACCGCCGTGGAGTTGCGCGCTGCCGCCACGCCAGCCGATGTGAGCATCACCATATTGGATGATGGGCACGGCTTTGACGGCGACCTGCTGCCCCACCTGGGCGAGCCCGATCTCGGCCCTTCCAAGTCTGGCGCCGGCGGCACCGGCCTTGGCATTTTCATTGCGACGACCCTATTGGAACGCACGGGCGGTCGCCTCGCCTTTCGCAACCGCCGCGAGGGCGGCGCACAGGTTGATGTCCGCTGGCCGCGGGCGCTTATTGAAGCCGGTCAAAAGGAGTAAGCCGCATGGCAAGCCTGTCCGAAACCCCTGTTGCTGCTGTGGTTGGCGAAACGCCGCTGCTGCCACTGCTGCTCGTCGATGATGATGCGCCGTTCCGGCAACGCCTGCAGGTCATGCTCAGCCGCAAGGGCTTTGCCGTCACCGCCGTCGGCAGCCTGGCGGAAGCGCGCATCGAGGCCGGCCGGCTGAAGCCCAGCCATGCGGTGGTCGATATGCGGCTGGACGATGGCAATGGCCTTGATCTCGTCGCCGATCTGCGGGCGCTGTCCCCCGATATCCGCATCGTCGTGCTGACCGGCTATGGCAATCTGGCCACTGCCGTGGCGGCGGTGAAGGCCGGTGCCGTCGATTATCTCGCCAAGCCCGCCGATCCCGAAGACATCGTCCGTGCCCTGTTTGCCGAGGCCGGGGCGCGGCCGGAAGCCCCGCCCGAACCGATGTCCGCCGACCGGGTGCGCTGGGAACATATCCAGCGGGTCTATGAGCTGTGCGAACGCAATGTGTCGGAAACCGCGCGGCGGCTGAAGATGCACCGGCGGACGTTGCAGCGGATTCTCGCAAAGCGCTCGCCGAAATAGG
>JANYCM010000134.1 GCA_025360285.1 Sphingomonadales bacterium | reverse complement strand
GCCCGGCGATCTGCGGCCGGACAAGGACAAGCCGTTCAACGCGGCGGCCTAGAATTCGTCATCCCGGGTCAAGCCCGGAATGACGATGATTTATGCCTTTGCGCCCTGCACTAGCCGCAGCAGCAAGCCCGGCAACCCCGGATAACTGGCACCATGGTAAAGCGAATCGGCCGGCACCGCCGCCTTGATGCGGCGGTGCGCTTCGCCGAGCGAATGATAGGGAAGCCCCGGCAACAGGTGGTGCAGTGCATGATAGCGCAGGCCAACCGGCGCCCATAGTGCCGGCAGCAGCGCGGGTGGCGGCACGTTGACACTGTCGAGATACTGGCCGGTCACCGTCAGCACCGCGCCGTCATTTTCCCACAGATGCGCGACCAGAGTGCGAACCTGATTGAGCACCATCGTCGCCGAAACGATGGCCAGCGTGATCGCAAAGGCGCGCAGCGGGAACAGCCCGGTGGCGACGCCGGCGATCACCGCAATCGCCCACAGGCTGGCGGCGGCTTCCCAACGCGTCCAGTGGCGGGCGAATTCGCCGTCGGGGGCGCGGCGGCGGAAATCCGGATTGATCGACAGCGCCGAATAACGCGCCACCAGCAGCCGGCGCAGTGGCGGCACAACCAGCCCGAGCGGCGCCAGCACGCCATAGCGGATGATCAGCGCCGCCGGCGCCAGTGCCGAGGCGGCGACGAACAACGGCAAGGTCCACGGCTGCATGCGCGCCAGCGGCAGATATTCGGGGTCTTCGGCGGTGCCATAGCGGGTGCGGGCATGGTGCAGGCTGTGCACGCCTTCATACATGAACGATGGCACCAGCAGTGGCACGCCGATGACGAGATTATAGCCGGTGCGAAAGCCGGGGACGGCATCGGGCCGCAAATGCGACACTTCATGGATGAAGCTGCCGGTACGGTACAGCGCCAGCACGGCGATAATCGCGGCAACCGCCGCCAGCGGGCCATGGCCGATGATCGCCAGCGCCAGCCCGGCATAGCCAAGCGCCGCACTGCCGAGGAAATCCGCCCAATACAGTGCGGGCCGCGCTGCGCCCAGATCGCGGGTCAATTGCGCGGCGAGGCGGATCATCGCGCTGTCGTCCGCCACCCTGGCAGGGCCGGCGGCAAAGGTCGCGGCATGGTTGGACTGGGCATTCATGATGCGGTGTCTAGCGCCGGATTGCGTCATCGATATGGCGAAACCTGTGGCTTGCCAAAGCCCGCGCCAGCCGCGATGACGCGGCAATGCGTGGGCAGCCGCGATGACGCGGCGACGCGTGGGGAGTCGATAATGAAAAAGCAGATGCTGGCGGTGGTGTTGGCAATAGGTGCGGCCCCTGCGGCGGCGGCGGGGTGCCACGCGCTGGCGACGCTGGCGCTACCCAACGCCAGTGTCACCTCGGCCAGTGTCGTCAACGTGCTGACCATCAACGGCAGTCCCGTGCCGCTGCGCGCGCCGGCCTGCAAGATCGATGTGACGGCACGGCCCAGCGGCGATTCGGACGTGCGCATCGCCGTCGTCATTCCCGAAGGCGCGGCGTGGAACGGCAAGTTCTTCCAGATCGGCAATGGCGGCTTTGCCGGGCAGATCCCGCTGGCCACAATGTTCCTCGCGCTGGCGCGCGGTTATGCCGTGGCCGGCACCGATGATGGCCATCAGGACCCCGATGGCATATCGGCGAAATGGGCGCTGGGCCACCCGGAAAAGGTCACGGATTTCGGCTGGCGCGCCGTCAAGGCGACAACCGACGCCGCCAAGGCGGTGCTGGCCGCCTATGGCCCGGCGCCGAAGCGCAATTATTTCTTTGGCTGTTCGGATGGCGGCCGCGAGGCGCTGATGACGGCGCAGCGGTATCCGGCGGATTTTGACGGCATCGTCGCCGGTGCCCCGGCCTGGCCGTGGACGCGGATGGTCGGCGCCGGCGGAATGGCGATGAAGCAATCGTTGCTGCCCGGCCGTGCCCTGCCGCCGGCCAAGCTGCCCGCCATCCAGGCGGCGGCGCTGGCGGCGTGCGGCAAGGGCGAACGCTATATCGCCGATCCGCGCGCCTGCCGTTTCGATCCCGGCGTGCTCGCCTGCACCGGCGCCGAAACCGACCAATGCCTGACGCCGGGGCAGTTGCAGACGCTGCGCATGGCCTATGCCGGGCGGCGCGACCCGGTGACGCATCGCGCCTTCCCCGGCCTGAAACCCGGTGCCGAAGCCCTGCCGGCGAGCTGGGTGGCCTGGGGGCTGGCGGCAGCCGGCGGCGACGCCAGCGGCGCGACGTCAAAGGGCTTCCCGTGGAATTATTTCGCCTATCTGGTCAAGGATGATCCCCAATACGACATGCGCAACCTGACGGACGCCGACATCGTCGCTGGTGACAAAAAACTGGCCGGGACGCTGAATGCCCAGAACCCCGATCTGTCGGCGTTCAAGGCGCGTGGCGGCAAGCTGCTCGGCTATCATGGCTGGAATGACCCGGCGATTCCGCCCGGCCTCAGCCTCGAATATTTCAAGGCGGTGCAGAAAAAGACTGGCAAGACCGATGATTTCTACCGCTTGTTCATGGTGCCGGGAATGCTGCATTGCCGCGGCGGCGATGCGCCGGTCGATGCCGATTGGTTCGCCCTGCTCGACCAATGGGTGGAAACCGGCAAGGCGCCCGAGACCGTGGTGGCGAAGAACGCCGATGGTCGGTCGCAAACGGTGGCGGCGGAGAAATAGCGGGGGCGACCTGTCGGGGGATTTTACACTTTTGCTGCACGCAGGTGCGGCAAGTGGCTGATCTTTCGGCAGGTCCGCAATGGGCCCAAATCTTGCTTGCCTTGGCCGTAAAGCACAATGGCGTGCCCGGAGTATGGGGAAGATGAAACGTCTGATTGCCGCAGCCGCGCTGTTATCGGCCGCAAGCGCCAGTGCCGCCAATCATTGGGTGGTCAATGCCAGCTTTGATGACGGTGCCACGCTGACGGGCTATTTCAACCTGTCGCAATATGGCTTCCTGACCGATTACAGCCTGCACAGCACGGCGGCAGGCAGCTTTGCCGCCTTCGCTTACAGCAACCCGCCGGCCGCCGTCACCGGCAGCTCCGGCAGCTTTGGTCCCGGCAGTTTCATCCAGTTCTACAGCAACGGCTATGGCGACCAGCATCTGACCCTGATCACCTCGGCGCCGCTGACGGCGGGTGCGGCGTTGCTGCTCACCACCTCGTTCGAAGATATCGGTTATGATGCCGCCAATGGTGTCGCGACCAGTTCCGGTCCGGTCCGCTATATCGCGCCGGGCAGCGTGCTGTCTGTGCCCGAACCGGCAAGCTGGACAATGCTGATCATCGGCTTCGGTCTGACGGGTGCAATATGCCGGCGCCGTTACGAGTTCGGCACCGATCGCCAGCGAGCGATACTGTAAATCGGCACGCGGCGTGATTAACACTTTGCCAATATCACAATGATTGTTGGCGAACGGAAGCAGTGATAAAAAAACGGCTTTGATCTATATTTTCAGGGTCCAGGTGTCACCAACTACCGTCTTGCAGCGGGCCGCCACCGGTCTTCCGGTCCGGTATCGTGCGACGTTCGAAAGCGTCGCACCCTGGCTCGCGGCGTCACTGATCCTCGTTGTTGCTCATTTTCTTGCCGGCCTGGTCTGGCGCAAGGCAATGCTGGTTTCGGCTATCGGGATTGGCGGTCAGGCGTTGATCATGGGGCATTATGCCGTTCACCAGGCGCGGCTGTATCGCCAAAAACGCGGTCTTTGGCTGCTCCTGTCAACGGCGATGCTGTTCTGGGCGCTGGCCTATGCCGCAATCTTCATGCTCAGGGATGTGCTGTTCGCGGATGACACGCGCGCGCTGATCGACAGTGTGCTGTTCATGGCACGCGGCGCGGCATTGCTGCTGATCGTCACATCCGGCATCGATGAGGATTCCGACAGCCGAACCTGGCGGCTCGATATCGCCCAGGCGGGGATCTATATTGCCGCCATCGGTTTGTTGATGCTCGGCAGCCCATGGGCAGAAAATGACCCACTGCCGGCCGAGCGCGCCCACAGCATCCGCGTGATCCAGAACGTCGCACTGGCATTGCTCGCAGCGGGCGTCGCGCTGTTGCGCCACGATCGTCCGGATGCAGCGTTTTTCTGGCCTGTCGCGGCTATGCTGCTGGCCTATGTCGCGTCGTCCACTTTCGTCAATCAAGTCTTCATCATCAGCTGGGACCTGCCGGCCGGATCGTCGCTGTTTGTCCTGTCGGCCCTGCCGATGCTGGTGTTCTTCGTCGCCCGCGGCTTGCCGCCGCCGGCGCTGCCAAAGCGCCTGTCGCGGCTTTGCATCCCCGTCGGCCTGATCGCGCCCGCTACTTTGCCAGCGGCAACGCTCGTCATTGTCCTGACCGAGCGGTTGCGCGGCGATCCGGTTGGCCCTGCGCTCGGTATCGCGGCGCTGCTGCTGTACGGCTGGCGGATGGTGTCGATCCAACTGCGCCACCGCCGATCGATCGACGAGCTTGCCGCTGCGCATAGTCACGCCGCCGGGCTGAGCCTTATCGACCCGCTGACGACCCTGGGCAACCGACGGAGTTTCGAGCGCGCCCTTGCCATGACATCAGTTGCGACGACGTCAGCCGGCGATAGCGAACCGGTAACGCTGCTGATGATCGATGCCGATTGGTTCAAGGCGTATAATGACAGCCTGGGCCATGGCGCCGGCGACATGGCCTTGCGCCGGATCGCGGCTGCACTGTCTGACTGCGCCCCGCCTGACAGTGCGATTGCCCGCCTGGGCGGCGAAGAATTTGCCATTCTCGCCCGCATATCCGATCCCGATGCCGGGGCCCGGCTTGGGGAACGGGTGCGAAGTGCCGTGGCATCGCTGGATATCGCCCATGCCCGCTCGCCGCTCGGTCGGCTGACAGTCAGTGTCGGCGTCGCAACGCAGGCGGCCGGCAATCCTGAAGCGCTGATGGCCGCCGCCGACCGCGCGCTTTATGCCGCCAAGCACAGCGGCAGGAATCGGGTTTGCGTCGCCGAAAGTGATGCCCTGGCGGCTTGATCTGCTGTCAGGACCTATTGTCGGCTGCAATCGAGTGGCGGCGCTGTCGCCAGTTCGGTGGCGGCATCGCGCACCGCCTCGCGGAAGGCCGGCAGGGTTTGCAGCCGCGCAAACGCCGCATCGGCCAGTGTGCGCCCGGCGGCGATATCGCTGGGCCAGTGCACCCGGCAGCTGACGCGGTTGTCGCCCAGGCGACGGCCCCAGGCGCGGACGGCGTCGGCGCGGTCGGGGGCGGCCAGGGCGAGCGTCTGCCCCCAGATTTCGCCATAGGCGGCATGGCCGCTGGGATAGGCATAGTTCAAAGTGCCACCGGTGCGCGCGCCCAGGCCTCCCAGGGTGCGCGGGTCGCAGGTGCGCGCATCGGCGCCGCCGACAAAGGGCCGGTCGCGGTGGAAATGGATCTTGGCGGCCTCGACCGGGCTGCGGATATCGGCAGCAACCTTGGCCAGCAGGCGGGCGGTGGCCGGGGTTGTCGCTGGCGAGACTTTGCGGCCGAGCGCGCAGCTGATTTCGGCGGTGACGGCCTCGCCGGTGGGGAAGACTTCGCGCGCTGCTTCGCGCCAGCGCGGCGAACCGATGCCGGCGGCGCTGGCATCAAAGGCGGCGCGTTCGGCCAGGGCGGTGGCCGATCCGGCGGCGGGCGGCGGCGGCAGGAGGGCAATGGCATCAACGCTGGCGCCAAAGCCTGGCGGGTGTTCCAGGCTGAAGGCGATCCCGGCGGCCGCTGCGAGGCCGGCGACGCCCAGCACCAGCACGGCGCGCCGGTTCATGACGGGCAGGCGAGCGGCGGCGCCTTGGCCAGTTCGGCGGCGGCGCGGGCGACATCGGCGCGATACTCGGGCTCCGCCGCCAGCCGGTCAAAAACGGCAACCGCGAGCGTGCGGCCGGCGGCAACATCGCTCAACCAATGGACGCGGCAGGAAATCCGCAAATCGCCCGTCGCCTGGCCGAACTTGCGCAGCGCCTCGGCCCTGGTGGGGGCCGCATCCGACAGGACCAGCGCCCATAGCCAGCCGATGCCGGCATGGCCGCTGGGATAGGAAAAGCCCAGGCGTTCGCCCACGCCATCGGCGGCGATGGGATCACAGGCCTTGCCCTTGTCGGTGGTGAATGGCCGCGGGCGCTTGTGGAAATTCTTGGCAGTGGACATCGGCGCGATCAGGTCGATGCCGGTGCGGGCGACCAGCGCATAGGTGACGGGCGTCGTATCGGGGCCGATCTTGGTTCCCAGGGCACAGGACAGCTGGCGGAAATATTCGGGGCCGGTGGGGTTCAGCTGGGTCTTGGCGCGTTCCCAGATCGGATCATCGATGCCATTGGCGCTGGCGGTGTAAATCTCCCGATCGCCATAGTCCTGCGCCGACCCCGGCGCCGGCGGCGGCGGCAGCAGCTTGACGATGTCGATGGGCGGCTTGCCGGTCAGATAGCCGGGAGGCACGGGACTTGGCGGCGGCGGCGGCCGATTGATCATAGGGACAGGCTGGGTCTGCGTCTGCGTCTGGGCGGGCGCGCCGATGCCTGCCGCCGCGATCATGCCGGCCAGTATCGCCGCCTGGAACATCCGCATATCCGCTTCCCCCATTCAAAACCCAATCAAGTCATTGGCGTTTATGCCGTAATCATAGAATGGCGCCGCGCCAAAGCCAATCGGGCCCGCGGCGCCAGGCGGCAATGTTGCGGCGCCGGTGCCGCAGCATCACGCCCCCCCTTGATGTTTGGGGCAAGCGGGGTGACATTCAGTGCGTAGCCCCGGTGGTGTTTCGCCGGGCCCTCAGGCGGAGACAGGCATGCCCTCATTCACCCGCGAGCTGGAAAAGACCCTGCACAATGCGCTCGCCGAAGCGGCGCGGCGCACGCATGAATATGCCACGCTCGAACATCTGCTGCTGGCCTTGACCAGCGATACCCATGCGCTGGCCGTCCTGAAGGCGTGCAGCGTTGATGTCGATGAACTCGGCGGGCAGCTTGGCCGCTATCTTGATACCGAATTATCGGCGCTGAAATCCGATGCCTCGGTCGATCCGTCGCCGACGGCGGGGTTTCAGCGGGTGGTGCAGCGCGCCATCCTGCACGTGCAATCATCGGGGCGTGAGGAAGTCACCGGCGCCAATGTGCTGGTCGCGCTGTTTTCCGAACGCGAAAGCCATGCCGTCTTCTTCCTGCAGCAGCAGGACATGACCCGGCTGGATGCCGTATCCTATATCAGCCACGGCATCGCCAAATCCGGGGCGAGCGAGACGCGCGCCGTCAAGGGGTCGTCCGACAAGGACGAAGGCGAGCCCGATAAGCCCAAGAAGGGCGAGAAGGCCGAAAAATCCGGCGGCGAATCGGCGTTGAAGCAGTTCACCGTTAATCTCAATGAAAAGGCCAAAACCGGGAAGATCGATCCGTTGATCGGCCGCCATGCCGAGGTTGACCGCACCATCCAGATCCTGTGCCGGCGTTCCAAGAACAACCCGCTGTATGTGGGCGACCCCGGCGTCGGCAAGACCGCCATCGCTGAAGGCCTGGCGCGCAAGATCATCGAAGGCGCCGTGCCCGATGTGTTGAAACCCGCGGTGATCTACAGCCTCGACATGGGGGCGCTGCTCGCCGGCACGCGCTATCGCGGCGATTTCGAGGAACGGCTGAAAAATGTCGTCAACGAACTCGAAAAACTGCCGCATGCGGTGCTGTTCATCGATGAAATCCACACCGTCATCGGCGCCGGTGCCACGTCGGGCGGTGCCATGGACGCGTCGAACCTGCTGAAACCGGCGCTGTCATCGGGTGCCATCCGCTGCATCGGTTCGACGACCTACAAGGAGTTCCGCAACCATTTCGAAAAGGACCGCGCCCTGCTGCGCCGGTTCCAGAAGATCGATGTCAACGAACCGTCGATCGAGGACAGCATCAAGATCCTGATGGGGCTGCGGCCCTCCTATGAGGAACATCACAAGCTGAAATACACGCCCGAAGCCATCAAGGCGGCGGTGGAACTGTCGGCGCGGTATATCAATGATCGCAAATTGCCCGACAAGGCGATCGATGTGATCGATGAAACCGGCGCGTCGCAGATGCTGGTGGCACCGGCCAAGCGCAAGAAAGTCATCGGCGTCAAGGAAGTAGAAGCCGTGATCGCCACCATGGCGCGGATTCCGCCCAAGAGCGTTTCGACCGACGACACCAAGGCGCTGGCGACGCTCGATGCCGATCTGAAACGCGTCGTCTTCGGCCAGGACAAGGCGATCGAGCGGGTGGCGAGCGCCATCAAGCTGAGCCGTGCCGGCTTGCGCGAACCCAACAAGCCGATCGGCAGCTATCTGTTTTCCGGCCCCACCGGCGTCGGCAAGACCGAGGTGGCCAAGCAGCTTGCCGCCATCCTGGGCATTCCGCTGACGCGCTTCGACATGTCCGAATATATGGAACGCCACAGTGTTTCCCGGTTGATCGGCGCGCCTCCCGGCTATGTCGGGTTCGACCAGGGCGGGCTCCTCACCGATGCCGTCGATCAGCAGCCGCATTCGGTGCTGCTGCTCGATGAAATCGAAAAGGCGCATCCCGATCTGTTCAACATCCTGTTGCAGGTGATGGATAACGGCAAGCTGACCGACCATCACGGCAAGACGGTCGATTTCCGCAACACTATCCTGATCATGACGACCAATGCCGGCGCCGCCGACATGGCGCGTGAAGGCGTCGGTTTCGGTTCCAACCAGCGCACCGGCGAGGATGAGGAAGCCATCAAGCGGATGTTCACCCCCGAATTCCGCAACCGGCTCGATGCCGTGGTGGCGTTCGACTATCTGCCGCCCGAAGTTGTCGCCCGCGTCATCGACAAGTTCGTCCTTGAGCTGGAACTGCAACTCGCCGAGCGCGATGTGCATATCGGCCTGACCGACGAGGCCAAGGCCTGGTTGACCGAACGCGGTTATGACCGGCTTTATGGTGCCCGCCCGATGGGCCGCCTGATCCAGGACAAGATCAAGCAGCCGCTGGCCGAGGAACTGCTGTTCGGCAAGCTGGTCCATGGGGGCGAAGTGCGGGTACATCTGAAGGACAATGAACTGGCCTTCGAAATCGTGCCGGCAGCGAAGAAGCCGCCGCGGGCGAAGAAAAAGGTCAAGGCGCTGCCGCCGCCAACGGTCGACGCGTAACCTTCCGCGCCCCCTCCCTGCTCAGGGAGGGGGCAGGGGGCGGGTTTTTCCGTGCCCGCCTCAGCGATAGCGCCGCGCCCATAGCGCCAGCAGCAACGGCAGCACGAACGGACTGATCGTCAGGACGATAATGGCGGTGATCGGCTGGAAATTCGATGCCACAATGGCCGCGGTGCCAATGGCGATGGGCAGCCAGCTCGATCGCAGATCATGGCGTTGCAGCGGCGTCAGCGGTGCCACCAGCAACGCCTCGCGGCGCAGCGTGTAGCGGACGAGCAGCAGGTTGCAGATGCCGGCCAGGATCAGCCAGCCGGCATAAAACACCTGTGCCGTCTGCGCGCCGGGATATTCGCCGATGACGGCGGTGGGAAACGGCATGAAGGCAATGGTGAACAGGAACAGCAGATTGATGCGCACCAGCCCGGCATCCCAATCCGCCAGATAGCCGAACAGCCGGTGGTGCCCCATCCAGAAGCGCCCGATGACAAAGAAGCTGATCAGGAAGCTGATATAATTCGGGATCAGCGCCAGCAAGCCGGTGCGCAGCCCGGCATCGGTCGGCACCGCCATATGCGGCACCCGTACTTCGATGACCAGCAGCGTGATGGCGATGGCGAACACCGCGTCTGAAAAAAATTGCAGCCGCTCGAATTGCATTTGCCGGCCGTGCTGCATCTGGTTTGCCCCTTTGTTCGCAGCGCCAACCTATCGGAGTTTGCGCCAGCGCCAAGCGGCTAATCGTCGCCGATCAGCGCGAGGGCCGCGGCTTCATCGGCGGCGCGCAGCACCCGGCGGGCAACGGTGAAATCATGGCCGGCGCGGGCCATGGCGGCGAGCTCGCGCGCCTGGCGGGCCGGGTCGGTGGCGGGCTCACGCGCAAACGGTCCAAAGCGGCGGCGGCGGGCAAAGGCGATGGCGGGGACATAAGGGTCATCAGGGGCGCCATCGTCGGGGGCCAGCACGGCGCCAGCATCGCCGCGCGACACGCCGGCGGCGGCCAGCGCGCCGCGCACCCGGCCCTGGCCGAAGCCGCGCGCCGTCAAGTCGCGCTTCTTCGCCGCCGCCCAGGCGCGGTCATCGACATAGCCAAGCGCGGTGATGCGGGTGACAAGCGCCTCGACATCGGGGGGATCGGCCGGGGTCCAGTGCCGTTCGCGCAATTTGCGCCCCAGATATTGCCGCAGCTTTGCCGCCGTGGTGGCGTAGCGGGCGGCATAGCCGACAGCGAGGTCCTGCAATTGCGCCGCATCGATCGGGCGGGGTTCGCGCGGCGTTTCGGACCGTCGTTGCCGGCGCTTGTCCGTCCGATCATCATCGCCCTGGTCTTTCATGCCTTGTTCTTGCCACGTTCGGGCCGGAATTTGAACGCCCCGGCGTGTGAAGGGTTGAATGTGGACAGGTCTGATCGGCAGCAATCGCCGGCAGGGTAAGGGAGACAGGGCTTGCACAAAAGCCTGATGACGATGACGCCGACCCCGACCTTTGATGGCCTGGCGTATCGCCGGGCCGCTTTCCCCACCCTGGGTGCGGCGCTGGATTATGCCGCGCGCGGTGCCAAGGGCATGAATTTCCACGATGCCCGCGCCGATCTGGTGCGTGCCTATCCCTATGCCGACCTCGCCGCCGATGCGCGGGGCCAGGCGATGCGGCTGGTCGCGGCGGGCGTGAAGCCTGGTGACCGAATCGCCCTGATCGCCGAAACCGGGCCGGGGTTCGCTGCGGCCTTTTTTGCGGCCATTTATGCCGGCGCCTTGCCGGTGCCGCTGCCGCTGCCGACCAGCTTTGGCGGCCGCGACGCCTATGTCGAACAGATCGCCACGCAATTGCGCAGTTGCGATCCGGTGCTGGTACTGTCGCCCGAAGGCTTGTTCCCGATGGTCGAACAGGCGGCGACCGGCCTGTGCGCGGCGCATGACTGGGCAATGTATTTTGCCGCGCCGGCCGCCGACGCGGCACTGCCCGAGGCAAAATCTTCTGATATCGCCTATCTGCAATATTCCAGCGGTTCGACGCGGTTTCCGCACGGCGTCGCGGTGACGCATGAGGCGCTGCTCGCCAATTTGGCCGGCCATGCCCATTGCATGGCAGCCGGCGACGGCGACCGCGTCGTCTCGTGGCTGCCCTGGTATCATGACATGGGCCTCGTCGGCTGCATGCTGGCGCCGCTCGCCAACCAGATTTCGGTCGATTATCTCGCCACGGAAGATTTCGCCCGCCGGCCGCTCAGCTGGCTGACGCTGATCAGCCGCAACCCCAATAACACACTGAGCTATTCGCCGACCTTTGGTTACGACATTTGCGCCCGCCGCATTTCGCCCTCGATCAACGTCGCCGAACGCTTTGATCTGTCGCGCTGGCGGGTCGCCGGCAATGGCGCCGACATGATCCGCCCCGAGGTGATGCAGGCCTTTGTCGATGTCTTCGATGCCGCCGGCTTCAAGGCCAGCGCCTTTTTGCCGAGCTATGGCCTTGCCGAAGCGACGCTTGCCGTCACCATCATGCCGCTCGGCGAAGGCATTGTGTCGGACCTGATTGATGAACGCACGCTGTCGGGTTCGACTGGCGCCCGTACCGATGCCCGCCGCCCTACCCGCTATCGCGCCATCGTCAATTGCGGCAAGGCGGTGCCGGGTCTGACCATCGAAATCCGCGACGAAGACGGCGCCGTGCTGCCCGACCGCAAGATCGGCCGCGTCTATGTCCGCGGCCTCGGCGTAATGGCCGGCTATTTCCGCGACGAGGAAGCGACGAAGGCGGCGCTCAGCCCCGATGGCTGGCTCGATACCGGGGACATGGGCTATCTGTCGGCAGGCTCCATCTTCATTGTCGGCCGCGCCAAGGACATGATCATCATCAATGGCAAAAACCATTGGCCGCAGGATATCGAATGGGCGATCGAACAATTGCCGGGCTTCAAGGCCGGCGACATTGCCGCCTTCGCCATCACCACGCCCTCGGGTGAGGAATCGCCGGCCGTGCTGGTACAGTGTCGCACGTCGGATGCCGGCGAACGCAATACGCTGCGCGAGGCGATCCGCAGCAAGGTGCGGGCCATCACCGGCATGACCTGTGTGGTCGAACTGGTGCCGCCGCGCACCCTGCCGAAAACGTCGAGCGGCAAGCTGAGCCGCTCAAAGGCGCGGTCGCAATATCTGTCGGGCGAGATTCAGCCGTTGGATGTGGCGGCCTAGGTCTATTTATAGCCGCGTAAATACCAATCCTCTCCCGCTTGCTGGAGAGGTCGACTCGGCCTCTTGGCCGAGCGGGTGAGGGTGTTTGCGAGCGCCGATGCTGGGGAACGCCCTCACCCGGCGCGCTGGCGCGCGTCTCGCCTCTCCCGCAAGCGGGAGAGGGGGTGTTTGCCGCATACGTCTTTTGCCAGCGTCGCAGTTTTGGTGCCTGGGTCGTGACCATCGCCATCACCGGTGGCACCGGCTTCGTCGGCAGTCGCGTCCTCGCCCACGCCGCCACGCCGCTGCGCGCCCTTACCCGCCAGCCACAGCCTGACCAGCCCGGCATCACCTGGGTCCCCGGCAACCTCGCCGACTCCGCCGCCCTTGCCCGCCTGTGCGACGGCGCCAGTGCCGTCATCCATATCGCGGGCATCGTCAGTGCCCCGACCCGCGCCGCCTTTGATGTCGGCAATGTCGCCGGCACCGCCGCGATACTCGCGGCTGCGCAGGCCGCAGGGGTCACCCGCTTCGTCCATGTCTCCAGTCTCGCCGCGCGCGAACCGCAGCTTTCGATGTATGGCGCGTCCAAGGCCGAGGCCGAGCGCCTTGTCTTGGCCAGCGATCTCGATTGGGTGATCGTCCGCCCGCCCGGTGTTTATGGCCCCGGCGACCTGGAAATGCTCGATATCTACAGGCTGGCGATGCGCCGGCTGTACATCGCGCCGCCGGGGCGGATTTCGCTGCTGCATGTCGATGATCTCGCCGCCGCGCTGCTGGCGCTGGCAACGGGCGGGCCGTCGCAGCAGGTGCTCGAAATCGATGATGGCGCGCCGAACGGCCATTCGCACCCGGACTTTGCCCGCGCCATTGGCACCGGCCTTGGCAAGCGCGTGCAGGTCATTCCGCTGACGCTGGCGATGCTGCACCTTGCCGCCCGCCTCGGCCTGTCGGCGAAGCTGACGCCCGATCGTGCCGCCTATATCGCCCATCCCGATTGGGTGGCGCGCGGCGGCAATGCGGCGCTGGCCGGGTTGTGGGCACCACGCTTCGATCTGGCCGCTGGCGTTGCCGATACGGTGGCGGGTTATCGCGCCCAGGGATGGCTCTAGCCCGCATCTTGGCCCCGCTTTGGCCATTTTGTGCTGGCAAAAGCCGCGCCAGCATAAGGATCCACCATGACCAACCGTGCGCAGGTTTACGCCCGCATCATCGAACTCATCGAACCGCTCAACCCCAAGAAGCTGGCGCTGGCCGAAGACACCAGTTTTGCCGGCGACCTGGAGATGGATTCGCTGACGGTGATGGACCTGGTCGCCAGCATGGAAGATGAATGGGATATTGTCATGCCGCTGAACATGCTGCCCGATCTGGAAACCATCGGCCAGGTTGCCGATGCGGTGACGAAGCTGGTCACAAAATGAGCGACCTGTTTTCCAAATTCGATCCGCTGATCAACGAACGCGCCGATCTGCTGGCGACCGGCGTGCGCGACCCCTTCGCCATCGTCATGCAGGAAGTGAAATCACCGACCGTCGCGGTGATCGACGGGCGTGAAACCATCCTGCTCGGCACCTATAATTATATGGGGATGACCTTTGACCCTGACGTGATCGCCGCCGGCGAAACCGCCTTGCGCAAATTCGGCGCCGGGACGACCGGCAGCCGCGTCCTCAACGGCACCTACCAGGGCCACAAGGAATGCGAAGACGCGCTGAAGGATTTCTATGGCATGTCGCATGCCATGGTGTTTTCAACGGGTTACCAGGCCAATCTCGGCATGGTGTCAACGCTGGCCGGCAAGGGAGATTTCATCATTCTTGATGCCGACAGCCATGCGTCAATCTATGATGGCTGCTACCTCGGCAATGCCGATATCGTGCGCTTCAAGCACAACAGCGCCGAAGACCTGGAAAAGCGCCTGCGCCGCCTGCCGCCCGAAGTCGGCAAGCTGGTCATCCTCGAAGGCGTTTATTCGATGCTCGGCGACATCGCGCCGCTGAAGGAACTGGTGGCCATCGCCAAGGCGCAAGGGGCGATGGTGCTGGTCGATGAAGCGCATGGCATGGGCTTTTTCGGCGAACATGGCCGCGGTGTCTATGAAGCCGCCGGCGTTGCCGATGATGTCGATTTCGTCGTCGGCACCTTCTCCAAATCGGTCGGCACCGTCGGCGGTTTCTGCGTGTCCAACCACCCCAAGTTCGAAATTCTGCGGCTGGTCTGCCGGCCCTATACCTTCACTGCCTCGTTGCCGCCCGCCGTGGTGGCCTGCGCCGCAACCAGCATCCGCAAGCTGATGCACGCCGGCGCCAAGCGCGAACGCCTGTGGGACATGAGCCGCACGCTGCACAGCGGCCTGATCGCCCGCGGCTTCCGCCTGGCCACCGACAGTTGCGAAAGCGCCATCGTCTCGGTGCTGATGCCCGATCAGGAAACCACCGTGCGGATGTGGCAGGCGATGCTGGAACTCGGCGTCTATGTGAACATGTCCCGCCCGCCGGCGACGCCCGCCGGCGTGTTCCTGCTGCGCTGCTCGCTGTGCGCCGAACATTCGGCGGCGCAGTTGGAAACCGTGCTGGAACGCTTTGTGATGGCGGGGGCGGCGGTGGGGTTGTTTGCCGAGGCGGCGTAAGGAGCGCAATATCAAGGCGCTATCAACTCCCTCCCCGTTGACGCTTCGCGTCGCCTAACGGCTGCGGGGAGCGAGCCGCCTCACACCGGCCCCAACGCTACGATCAGCCGGCAATCGATGATCAGCCCGGCGCGGCGCTTGTCGGCGAGAAAGTCAGGCAAATCCACCAGCGGCACGACATGGACGACGATGTCCTCGCCCTCGACCCCGCCGCCCGGCCCGGTGCGCGTCAGGCCCGTCGCCCGGAACAGGGTGAAGCTTTCCGATGACATGCCCGGCGAGGTGGCGAAGCGGCCGATGTCCTGCCAATCCCGCGCCACAAAGCCGGTTTCTTCGGCAAGTTCGCGTGCCGCAGCCGCATCGGCGCTGTCGTCGGCACCGGTGTCCCCTATCAGGCCGGCGGGCAGTTCGATGCTGCGGGCGCCGTGCGGCACGCGAAATTGCTCGACCAGCACGATCTCGCCGGCATCGGTCAGCGCCAGGATGACGGCGGCATCGATGCCGCCGGTGCGCGCCGCATACTCCCAGGTGCCGGTGCGGTGCACCTCAAGATATTTGCCCTGCCATTCGATCGTCATGTCGGGCTCGCAAAGGCGCTGCCGCTGCGCAGCAACTGGGTGGCGATGGCGAATTTATGAACTTCGGTGGGGCCATCATAAAGCCGGAAGCCGCGCATGTCCCGGAAGATCATCTCGACGACGGTTTCGCCGGTGACGCCGATGCCGCCCAAAATCTGCACGCAGCGATCGGCGACCTTGAACAATTCTTCCGACACGAACGCCTTGACGATGCTGCTTTCATGGCGGGCGCGGACGTCGCGGTCGAGCAGCCAGGCGGTGTGGCGGATCGCCAGCCGGCACTGGTGCATGGCGATTTCATTGTCGGCGAGCATGAAATTGACGCCCTGATGCTCGACCAATGGCTTGCCGAAGGCAGTGCGGACGCGGGCATGTTCCAGCGCGATATGCTGGGCGCGGGCGGCGGCGCCGAGCCAGCGCATGCAATGCGTCAACCGCGCCGGCGCCAGCCGCATCTGGGCATAGCGCAGCGCGCTGCCGACGTCGCCCAGCACCTGCGTCGGGCCGAGCCGCAGCCCTTCGAAGCGCACCACGGCATGGCCTTCGACATAATTGCGATCCATCGAATCCATGACGCGTTCGATATGAATGCCGGGCGTGTCGCCCTCGCACAGGAACAACGTCGGCCCCGAAGGGCCGTGCGGATTTTCCGGCACCCGCGCCATGATGATCCAGGTCTTGGCGCCATTCGCCCCGGTGATCAGCCATTTCAGGCCGGAAATTTCATAGTCATTGCCGTTGAAGACGGCGGTGGTTTTGAGTTGTGCCGGGTCGCTGCCGGCGCCGCCGGGTTCGGTCATGGCAAACACGCTGCGGCGGTGGCCGGCGATCATCGGCTTCAGGAATTCATCGATCTGGTCCGGCCGGGCGATGCGGCCGAGGAGATACATATTGCCTTCATCGGGGGCCGCGCAGTTCATCGCGACGGGGCCGAGCGTTGACCAGCCGGCGGCTTCGAACACCGCCGCCTGGGTCGCATGATCGAACCCCAGCCCGCCGAGCGCCACGGGCGCCTGCGGCGTCAGCAGGCCTTCGGCGCGGGCCAGCGCCACCAGTTCATCGCGCAAGGCATCGGTCGGGCCGTGCTGGGTCAGGCGCGGGTCTGTCTCGAACGGGATGATCTTGTCGATGACGAACCGGCGCACCCGCTGGGCCAATTCGACGGTCGCATCGGGAAAGCTGAAATCGGTCATCATTGTTCCTGTCTGAAAGCATCGAGCGCCTGATCGAGCACCGCCAGCGCCAAGGGTTCGAAACCGGCATAGCGATCACCGGACATCTCGCCGCGCTGCCATTTTCGATAAAGCTGCATCCAGGCGACCGCCAGCCGCAGCCGGGCCAGCGCGAGCGGCCAGGCGAGCGGGCCTGGGTCGTGGCCGCCAAGGTTTTGATAGCGTGCCGTGACCTCCGCGCGAGTCGCCGCCCCCGGCGCCAGTGACGGCACCGCCTGCAGGGCGTGCAGCGCCACCGGGTCGCCGGGCTCGGTCCAGTAGGACAGCAGCACGGCGAGATCGAAACCGCGCGGGCCACGGGTTGCCATATCCCAATCGATCAGCGCTTGCGGCGCCATCGTCGCCGGATCAACCAGCAGATTGTCAGGCTTCAAATCCATATGGAGCAGCACTGGCGCGCCGCCATCGGGCGGTTCGGCGGCGGCCAGCGCGGCGATCAAATCGGCAGCGGCCGCCGGCAGGCCGGCATCCCACACGGCGGTGGCGCGCTTCGTCCAGCCCGCAAGCTGGCGCGGGTAAAAACCGTCCGGCTTGCCAAGATCGCCCAGCCCGACGGCATCCGGCGCCAGCCTGTGCAGCGCCACCATCTGGGCGATAGTTGCATCGAGCAGCGCCGTGCCATCCGCCCCCGCCGGCAGGCTGCCGGCGATGGCGATGCCGGGGCGGTGTTCCAGGATCAGGAAGGGCGTGCCGAGAACATCGCTGTCCCCGCAAAAGGCCAGGCCGCGCGGCACGACCGGCAGATGCGGCGCCAGCGCCGACACCACCCGCCATTCGCGTGCCATGTCGCTGGCGCCGGCTGCCAGCGCCCCCGGCGGTGGCCGGCGCAGCACGGCGACGCCGCTGGTCAGCGCAATGCGTTCGTTGCGGTTGGCGATACCGCCGCCCAGCGGTGCCAGCCCGCTGCCCGGCACCAGCGCCAGCCCTTGCGAGGGCAGCCAGTCGGCAAGGATGTCGGCGTCGCGCATGGCAAAGCGCTAGGCCGTGAACTCATAAATGGCTAGGGTCGGGATCGCCCGGCGCGGCGTTCTGGCGGTTCCGGGCACGCGAAGGCGGGCGTCCACGCCCCCGGCGAGCGGGCACGGGGCCGCCAGAACACCTCGCCGGGCGACCGCGGAGCGGCGACGCGCCTTTTGCCGCCTGGCGGCGTCGCGTCGTCGGTTGCGATGCGCCGCATCGCGCCCTCCTAACGCCTTGCCAGACAACAAAATCCACATCGTCACGACCCCAGCCATTTATGAGTTCTCGGCCTAGCATGGCGGTGGCGACGCTTCTATCCTGCCCGACATGGACGCTTCCCGAATCCTGACAACGCCGCGGCTGGTGATGACGCCGCATGATCTGGCGGATTTCCCCGATATCTGCGCGCTCTGGGCCGACCCGCGCGTCGTCGCTCTGCTTGGCGGCGTGCCGGCGAGCGTGGAGGACAGTTGGGCCCGGCTGCTGCGCTATGTCGGCAATTGGGCGCTGCTCGGCTTTGGCATGTGGGCGGTGCGGACCCGGGATGGCACCTATGTCGGCGATATCGGCTTTCTGGAGGCCAAGCGCAGCGGCGTTGCCGGCTTTGATGGCGACCCCGAAATCGGCTGGAGCCTGAATGTCGCGGCACACGGCCAAGGCTATGCCACCGAAGCCGTGCAGGCGGCGCTGGCCTGGGGGGCGGGGCGCTTCGGGCGGACGGTGGCGATGATCAACCCGCGCAACACGGCGTCGGAGGCGGTGGCAAAGCGCTGCGGGTTCACGCATTTCGCGGTTGGTACCTACAAGGAAGCGCCTACGGGCTTGTGGGATTATCGCTGGCCGGCGTAATTGTCCGGACAAATTTCGTCGGAGGCCGGGATGCAGCAAGAACGAATCGATTGGCCGAACAGCGCCGTCTGTGCGCTTTCGATCGTCGTCAATGTCGAGGAAGGCAGCGAAATGACCGTGGCGCGCGGCGATCGCGGCATGGAACCGGTCGATGAACTCGGCATCCATATCAAATCGCCGATCCGCAATTATGGCAATGAATCCAACTATCTTTACGGCATCAAGGCCGGTGCGCCGCGCGTTGTCGATTTGCTCGATCGCTACAATATGCGCGCCAGTTGGACGGTGGCGGCGCTGAGCCTGGAGAACCATCCGGCGATTGCCGACGCCATTCGCACGCGCGGCGACGAGGCTGTCAGCCATGGCTGGCGCTGGGTGCACCAGTTCAAGCTGGACGAAGCGGCCGAGCGCGAGTTCATTGCCAAGGCTACTGACAGTATCCAGCGCACCACCGGCGCCCGCCCCTATGGCTGGCTGAGCCGGTATTTTCACACCGATAATACCCGCCGGCTGCTGATCGAGGCAGGCTATGAATATCATATGGATGATTATTCGGGCGATGTGCCCTTCCTCGATGCCATCACCGTCCCCGGCCGGCCGATTGCCATTGTGCCCTATCAGCTTGATACCAATGACATGAAGATGTGGACCGATCCGGCGTACACACCGCGCGCCTGGCTCGATTACGCCCGCGACAGCTTCGACCAGATCTACCGCGAAGGCCTCGCGGGCAATCCGCGCCTGATGAGCCTGGGCCTGCACCTGCGCATCATCGGCCGGCCGGGGCGAATTGGGGCGTTCGAGGCGTTTTTGCAGCATGTCGCGGCGCATGACCGGGTGTGGGTGACGACGCGGCGGGAGATTGCCGCGGTCGTCAGGGCCTGAATGCCGGGCTTTCCCGCCTCACCCGCCATGGCACGGGCCATGGCCGAGGCGCGCGCCGCGGCGGCGCGCGGCGAAGTGCCAGTGGGTGCGGTGGTCAGCGGCCCCGATGGTACCATCCTTGCTGCCGCCGGCAACCGCACGCTGGAATTGCATGATCCCACCGCCCATGCCGAAATCCTTGCCATCCGCGCAGCGGCGGCGGCGCTGGACAGTGAACGGCTGACCGGGTGCAGCCTCTTCGTGACGCTGGAACCCTGCGCCATGTGCGCTTCGGCTATCGCCCAGGCGCGCATCGCCACCCTGGTCTATGGTGCCAGCGACCCCAAGAGCGGCGGCGTCGAACAGGGCGCGCGGATATTCGCCCAGCCCCAGACCCATCATGTGCCCCAGGTCATCGCCGGCGTCGGCGAAACCGAAGCGGCGGCGCTGCTGCGCGACTTCTTCCGGGCGCGGCGGTAGCGCGGACTGGTGCCGGCTTGTCGAAGACATGGCCTCCGGCGGCTGGGGCCGCCGGAGGCTCGTGGCCTATTGGATCTTAATGCTCGCGCGGTCCGTCGCGGCCGGTGTTGCTGCCATTGCTGCCCAGCGGCGCACTGCCGGCGCCGACGCTGCCGATATTGCCGAACAATTCATCCAACAGGCTCGATTCGCGGCCCAGCGTTGGGGTCTTGTCCTTTTCGGGGGTGATGCTGGCGATGGTTTCCATGCCGCGGCGTTCCACCTTGCTCACCGTGCCGGCCGCATCAAAGCTGACGATCAATATGGTCTGGTTCAGCACCTTGGGCCGGGCAAAGGCATATTGGCCGGTGTTGCGCGACACATAATACCAGGATTTGTCATCAAACTGGCCGGCAAAGCTCGGCCGGCCCAATGTCTTGGCCACCGAATCGCGATTATCAACACCCGGCTGAACCGAGGTCAGCAGGGTTTCATCGATCAGATAGCCCTGATTCTGCCGGATACGGGTACAGCCGCTGGTGAACACCAGCGCCGTCAGGCAAACAGCAAGGATCGGAACACGCATCAAACTCTCCCAAACGCCGCAGCCGGTTGCGCAGCGCCCGCTGCCGCTCAATATGCCAAATAGCAGCCGCGTCAAAGCGGCGATCATATCGGGATACGACAATGACCCTGTTTTCCGCCTTGCGGCGCGCGCTGTATCCGGTGCTGCCGGCCGCATCGCTCTATGCCGCCGTGGTGGCCGAGGCGCGGCGGCCCGATTGGTACCTCGCCGGCGATGTCCCCGATACGCTCGACGGCCGCTTCGACATGGTGGCGCTGGTGCTGTCGCTGCTGCTGATCCGCCTGGAGGATGAGGCCACGCCGGCGGCGGCGCAATTGTCGGCCGATGTGACGGAACGCTTCATCGCCGACATGGATGGTTCGCTGCGCCAGGATGGCATCGGTGACCAGGTCGTCGGCAAGCATATCGGCCGCATGGTGGCGGCGCTGGGCGGCCGGCTGGGTGCCTATCGCGAGGCGCGCGGCGATGATGCGGCGTTTGGCGCGGCGCTGGGACGCAATCTGTGGCGCGGCGATACCGTGCCGGATGATGCTCTGGCCTGGGTCACGGCCGAAGCGCGTCGCGTTGCCGGCCGGCTGGATGCCACGCCCTATGCAGCGATCGCCGCGGGCAGCATCGGGGGGGCAGCATGACGCCGGCACCGGAATTTTCGCGCCCCTGCCGCGTTGCCGAAATCGGCAGCGGTGGCCGCCGCCATGACATCGCCGCCACGCCCGATGAACGTGACGCGCTCGCCGCGCGCTTTGGCCTGCTGGCGCTCGATGAGCTGGCCGCCAGCCTTGATGTCCGCCGCGAAGCCGCCGGCATCCGCGTCGCCGGCAGCGTCACCGCCCGCGGCAGCCAGCCCTGTGTCGCCACCGCCGACCCGGTGCCCTTCCTGATCGCCGAAAGCCTGACACTGCTGTTCACCGAAAGCCTGCCAGATGGCAGCGAGATCGAACTTTCCGACGCTGATTTCGATGTCGAACCATTGGTCGGCGACAGCCTCGACCTCGGCGAGATCGCCGCGCAAGCCTTTGGCCTGGCGCTCGATCCCTATCCCCGCGCCGCCACCCCCGCCCCCGGTGTGATCAGCGAAGCCGAAGCGCGGG
>JANYCM010000149.1 GCA_025360285.1 Sphingomonadales bacterium | reverse complement strand
ATTTGCGCTGCGGGAAGGTGTGCATCTATGCGATCCAGCGCACGCAGTCGAAGGTGATGGCGTTCGATAAAAAGGGCCGGTTCCGGCAGGAGCTGCCGTTTACATCCCAATCGGGGAACGGCGTGAACTGGGTCGGTAGTTGCCGTCTCGTGTCGGCGCGCGCGAACGGCCGCTAGACTCGATTTCCTTCAGGTTGAAGCAGAGCCTCTGGCGGTTGGGACCGAGGCCCCAGCCGCCGGAGGCATTTTCCTTGTTCGGCGGAGAACCCACCCCCGACCGCTGGCGCTGCGTGCCGTCTGCGACTCCGCGTGAACGGGAGGGGAGAAGGAGGGTGGGAGGGGGCGTCAGGGCCGGTTGTTGATCAGCGTGTCCACCACCCCTGGGTCGGCGAGGGTCGAGGTGTCGCCCAAAGTGCCGAATTCGCCTTCGGCGATCTTGCGCAATATACGCCGCATGATCTTGCCGCTGCGGGTTTTGGGCAGGCCGGGGGCGAAGTGGATGACGTCTGGCGTGGCGATCGGCCCGATTTCGCGGCGGACCCATTGGATGAGCTCGGCGCGCAGGGCGGCGTCTTCGGGTTCGCCGGCGTTGAGGGTGACATAGGCGTAGATGCCCTGGCCCTTGATATCATGGGGGAAGCCGACGACGGCAGCCTCGGCGACGTCCTTGTGTGCCACCAGCGCCGATTCGACTTCGGCGGTTCCCATGCGGTGGCCGGAGACGTTGATCACGTCATCGACGCGGCCGGTGATCCACCAATAGCCGTCCGCGTCGCGCCGGGCGCCGTCGCCGGTGAAGTAGCGGCCGGGATAGGTGGTGAAATAGGTCTGGAAGAAGCGGTCATGATCATTCCACACCGTGCGCATCTGGCCCGGCCAGCTTGTCGCGAGGCACAGATTGCCTTCGGTGGCGCCGCTGAGTTCATGCCCCTCCGCATCCACCAGCAGCGGCATGACGCCGAACAACGGGAGCGTGGCGGAGCCGGGTTTCAGCGCGGTGGCGCCGGGCAGCGGGCTGATCAGCGCGGCGCCGGTTTCCGTCTGCCACCAGGTATCGACGATGGGGCAGCGGCCGTCGCCGACGACGCGGTGATACCATTCCCAGGCTTCGGGGTTGATCGGTTCGCCGACCGAGCCGAGCAGCCGCAGTGATTGCCGCGAGGCGCGGGTGACGAAGCCATCGCCCTCGCGCATCAGCGACCGCAGTGCGGTGGGGGCGGTGTAGAAGATGTTGACGCCCCAGCGGTCGATAACGTCCCAGAATCGCCCGAAATCCGGGTAATTCGGTACGCCTTCGAACATCAGCGTGGTGGCACCATTGGCGAGCGGGCCATAGACGACATAGCTATGCCCGGTCACCCAGCCGACATCGGCGGTGCACCAGAAGATCTCGCCGGGGCGATAATCAAAGACGTAACGGTGGGTCATCGCCGCCCAGACCAGATAGCCGCCGGTGGTGTGGAGGACGCCCTTGGGCTTGCCGGTGGAACCCGAGGTGTAGAGGATGAACAGCGGGTCCTCGGCGTTCATCGGCTCGGCGGGGCAGGTGTCGGCAAGGCCCTGGCGGGCTTCGTTGTACCAGACATCGCGGCCGGGCTGCATGGCGACGGCGCCGCCGGTGTGGCGGATGACGAGCACCTTGGGGCGGCCGGGGCAATGCGCGAGTGCCGCATCGACATTGGCCTTCAGCGGGATAGGCTTGCCGCCGCGCCGGCCTTCATCGGCGGTGATGACCAGCGACGAATCGCAGTCCTGGATGCGGCCGGCCAGGCTTTCGGGCGAAAAGCCGCCGAAGACGATCGAATGGATGGCGCCGATACGCGCGCAGGCGAGCATTGCCATCGCGGCTTCGGAGATCATCGGCAGATAGAGGGTGACGCGGTCGCCCTTCTTCACCCCAAGGGCTTTCAGCACATTGGCGAAGCGGCAGGTTTCGGCATGAAGTTGCGCATAGGTTATGCAGCGGGTGTCGGCGGGGTTGTCCCCCTCCCACAGGATCGCCGGGGTGTCGCCGCGGTCCGCCAGGTGGCGATCGAGGCAGTTGGCGGACACGTTGAGGGCGCCGTCTTCGAACCATTTGATGCCGAAGTCGGCTTCGTTGAAGCTGCTGTTGTTGACCTTGGTAAAGGGGGTGATCCAGTCGATGATCTGCGCCTCGCGCTGCCAGAAGGCTTCGGGGTCGGCCAGGCTTTCGGCGTAGAGGGTTTGGTACTGGTCGGCGTTGACCAGGGCGCGGGCGGCCCATTCGGCGGGGACGGGGTAAAGGGCGTCGCTCATCAGGGCCTCCCGAGTTTGTTGTTGGCGTCTGTCTAGACGGGTTTCGCGGCAAATTGAATCGTCATGGCGATAGTGATCGGTTAGCGAAGCGGCATGAACCCTGCCGCTGTCGAACCCTTTCATGCCATGGCGATTTCGCGGGCGGCGCATGCGATGGAAAGCGCCGGGCAATCGGTCATCCATATGGAGTTTGGCCAGCCATCGACCGGCGCGCCGCCCGCCGCGATCGCGGCGGCACATGCCAGCCTGGACGCCGATGCCGGCGGTTATCGCGAAAGCCCGGCGCTTAGGGCGCGCATCGCCGCTATGTATGCCGAGCGGCACGGCGTGGCCGTCGATCCCGAGCGCATCGTGCTGACCGGCGGCGCCAGCCCGGCGCTGACGCTGGCGCTGGCAGCGCTGTTCGTGCCGGGGGACGCCATTGCCTTTGTGCGGCCGGGCTATGTTGCCTATCGCAACGGCATTTTGGCGCTGGGGCGCGTGCCGGTGGAGATCGCCGCCGATGCCTCGACACGCTTCCAGATGGCGGCGCGGCATGTGCTGGCGTTAAACCCGGCGCCGGCGGGCATCATCGTCGCCAGCCCGGCCAACCCGACGGGATCGATGATTCCGGCAGCCGACATGGCGGCGCTGGCGGCGGCGGCACGCGGCCGCAGCATCCGTATCATTTCAGACGAGATCTACCATGGTCTGACGTACGGGGAGCCGGCGCATTCGATGCTGGAGTTCGCGCCCGATGCCATCGTCATCAACAGTTTTTCCAAATATTGGTCGATGCCCGGCTGGCGGCTGGGCTGGGTCGTGGCGCCGCCGGGCACCGCTGATCATCTGCGCGCCTATATCGGCAGCCTGTTCCTGACGCCGCCGAGCCTCGCCCAGGCGGCGGCGCTGGTGGCGATGGACGAAACCCCGGTGCTGCAGGCCTATCACGACACCTATCGCCGCAACCGCGCGCTGCTGCTGGCGGCACTGCCGGCGATGGGGGTGACGCGCATCGCGCCGCCCGACGGGGCCTTCTACATCTGGGCCGATGTGGGTGATTTCACCAATGACAGCATGGATTTCTGCCAGCGCCTGCTTGCCGACACCGGCGTTGCCATCGCGCCGGGCATTGATTTCGATCCCGTCGATGGCCACCGTTTCGTGCGCCTGTCCTTCGCCGTCAGCACCGATCGCGCCGCCGAGGCGATGGCGCGGCTGGGCGCCTGGTTGCAAAAAGGGGCCCCCGCGTAACGGGAGCCCGCTTTCGGCACGTCAGATCCGCGGATCAGAATTTGTAGGTGATGCCGGTGTAGAAGAAGCGGCCGACCGGCGAATAGGGGTTGCCGCCTTCATTGCCGAGCAGATCATAGGGCGGCAGCTGATCGAAGACGTTATCGACGCCGACATACAATTTGAAGCCGGTGTTCGGCGGCGTCACGTCGATGCGGAAGTCGTGATAGGTGATCGCCGGATAATAGACGAACGGGAAGGCATCGGGGTTCGTCGCCGGGCGGCCCTGGAAGGCGTTCTGGGTTTCATACGCCGTGGAAACGACCTGCTGGTCGATATAGCGCATGCGATAGCCCAGGTTGAACATGCCGACCGTCAGATTGGCCGACAGCTGGCCCTGCCACGCCGGATCGCCAAGCACCTGGAGCTGGCGGATGGCAAAGTCCGGGTTGGTGATGTCGGTGAAATTATTCTTCACGAACGTGTGGGTGGCAATGGCGCGCAGGTTGAGCGAGGCAGAGTCCGACAGCTTGACGCGATAGGCGACATCGACATCGATACCGCTGGTCACCTGCTTGGCGAAGTTGAACGGCCCCGAGATGAACGACGGCCCGCTGGTGGTCAGCGACACGGTCGTGCCGGCGTGGGACACGTCCGACTGGCCCTTGAAGGTGCCGTTCGGGTTGCGGAAGATGGCGGCACAGAAGGGGTTCACCACGCCGCCGGGATTGTCATAGCATTGGTTGATGATCGTCTGGGCGGCGAGCGAGAAAATCACATTCTTGATTTCGATGTGATAATAATCCGCCGTGATCGTCAGGCCGGGGATGAAGCGCGGCTGCAATACCGTGCCGATGGTCAGGCTGTTGCTGCGTTCGGCCTGCAGGTTCGAATTGCTGCCGTTGAAGCCCGAAATGCCCGAGCCCGGACGGTTCGAGAAAGGCTCCGTCGAGGTGACACCGCCGACCGTGAAGGTCTGCGTTGTCGGCACACCGGCGGCGGCGCAATTCTTCACGCGGTTGGGGTTGTTGTTGATGTTCTGCTGGCCGCAGGGATCGACCAGGCCGTTGAGGAAGGTCTGGCTTTGCGGGGCATAAAGGTCGCTCTGCGTCGGGGCGCGGACGGCGCGGGCATAACCGACGCGGAAGCGGATATCCTCCACCGGCGAATAGATGCCGTTGACGTTGAAGGTCCATACCGTGCCGGTGACGCCGATATTGTAGTTCGACACACGGCCCGAGGCATCGAGCGTCAGTTCATGGATGAACGGCACGTCCTTCAGCAACGGCAGCCGGAGTTCGGCAAAGGCCTCCTTGGTCACCTGCGCCGGCGGCTTGAAATCCGGAATGACGTTGAGGAAGGTCAGCCCGGCCGGATCGGAGGTGACCGAATCATAGGCGGCATAGGCGGTTTCACGGCGGATTTCGGCACCCAGCACAAAGTCGATCGGGCCGCCCGGCAACTGGAACCATTTGGCCGAATTGCCGGCAATATAACCGGTGGCATCGTACAGATTGGCCTTTTGGACGCGTGACGAGGTGTAGCCGAAATAGTTCAGCGCCGCCTGCGATACCTGGCCGTCGCCGAACAGATTGACGGGAACACAGGCCGGATCATCATTGGTCGTCGAGGCATCGGCGTTGATGCGGCAGACGATGTTGCCGGCGCCGTTCTTCACCGCATCGATCGACTGGGCATATTGCTTGCGCAGCACGTTCCCCTGGGTCTGGTAGAAGGTGTAGAGATGGCCATAGTTGAACGACACATCATATTTCCAATCGTCAAAGAAGGTGCCGCGGGCACCGACGTTGAACTGGACATTGTCACGCTTGTGGAGTTCGCCGCGGCCACCGAAATCGATGTTGAAACGCTGGGCGGTGAAGCTGGTGATACCGGGCGCCAGCGCCGACACCAGCAGGCTGCGCGCCTGCGGCGTCAGGAACGGGTTGTCGATGCTGAATGTGTTGTTGAAGAAGGTCGGCTGGCCTTCCTGGTTGGCATTGACGCGGACGAACTGCGCCGAAACATAGGGCACAAAAGCTTCTGACACTTCGAAATGCGCCAGCAGATTGACCGCCTTGCGGGTCAGGCCGGGCTGCAGGAAGCCGGTGCGGCGCAGGGTTGACCCCAGGCCACCGACGCAGTTGCTGGAACCAAAGGGCCGCATGTCGGTGACGCACGGGTTCTTGACCAGCGTGCCATCGGGGTTGAAGACAAATGTGTTGCCATATTGCGACAGTGTGTTGGCGCTGCCCACATTGGCGAGACCCGAACAGGTGACGGTGCGGCGCGCGGCGAAATCGGCGGCGCTTTCACCGCCGGCGGCAACGGTCGGGCAGGTCGCGGTGAACAGGCCGCCTTCGGAAATGCTGTTGTTCTTGATCCCGGTCAGGAAGGCCGTATCCGAAATGCCATTGCCCAGCGATGACTCTGCCGGATGCAGCGGTCCGGCGTTGGGGTTGAGGTTGGCGCCAGTGTTTTCCACCAGCTGGAACTGGCTGCGGCCGCCGATGGCGCCGGTCTGGCCTTCACGATCAAGGTTGGTCAGCGTGTTCTGGTGGGATATTTCGGCAGCAACCGCGATGTTGCCGCGGCCTTCGGCGAAGTTCTTGCCGGCGGTCACATTGAACGAATAGGAACCGGCATCACCGC
The DNA here is from genome assembly GCA_025360285.1 of Sphingomonadales bacterium. Classification (GTDB taxonomy): domain Bacteria; phylum Pseudomonadota; class Alphaproteobacteria; order Sphingomonadales; family Sphingomonadaceae; genus Sandarakinorhabdus. The sequence continues at coordinate 4,023 of JANYCM010000149.1, read as the reverse complement.
GCGATGAAATGCCGCCCTGCGCCCCCATCTTGAGGCCTTCGAAATTCTGCTTGAGGACGAAATTGACGGCGCCGGCGACGGCATCCGAACCATAGACCGACGAATTGCCGCCGGTGACGATATCGACGCGCTCGATCAGCGCTTCCGGTATGTTGTTGACATCCGGGCGATTGATACCGGGCGTCGCGGTGATCAGGCGGTGGCCATCGACCAGCACCAGGGTGCGGGCAGCCCCGAGCCCGCGCAGATCGAGCGCACTGATGCCGGCGGTGCCGATGAAACGCGTCGAGTTGGCTTGGGTGAAGGTGGCGCGCAGCTGCGGCAACTGGCTGAGCGTGTCGCCGATCGAAATGCTGCCCGTCGAGAACAGTTCCTGGGCGCTGATCGTGGTGATCGGCACGGCGGAGGCGATGTTCGGACGGCTGATGCGCGTGCCGGTGACGATGATCGCCGAGGCATCTTCCTCGGCACTGGCGGCAACCTTGGTAGCCGGCGCGGTTTGCGCCAGCGCGGCCCCGGCGACGGCAAATGCCGCAAAATTGGCGAGCACCGTCGCGCCCAGAAAGCGATATTTTTGCACAGTCAAAACCCCTGAAACGCCCCTATGACAGTTCCATGACAGAAATTTCAGGATTTGTGATGCGGCGGAATGGCACATTTTGCCGCCAAAGGCGCATTTGGCTGCATTGGCGACGCGACGTGACAATTTTGTCACATATCATGCGGTGTTGTGCCAGATTGGTAAAAATCTGCCGGATTGGTGAAAAATGGCGCGGCGTCCCCCCGGACACCGCGCCGTCATGCCGGCAAGCGGCCTACCAGATATGCACGCGATCGGCCGGGGCGAGGTAAAGCTTGTCGCCCGGCATGACGCCGAACGCCGTGTACCAGGCATCGACATTGCGCATGACTTCATTGACCCGCGCCGTCGAAGGCGAATGCGGATCGGTATGCAATTGCTGGACCAGCGCGCTGTCGCGGATCTTTGACCGCCAGACCTGGGCCCAGCCGAGGAACACCCGCTGATCACCGGTCAGGCCATCGATCACCGGCGCCGGCTGGCTTTTCAGCGAGGCATGATAGGCATCCAGCGCCAGATTAATGCCGCCCATGTCGCCGATATTTTCGCCCATGGTCAGCGCGCCCTGGATATGTTCGCCGGGCAACGGGCTGTTCGCCGAATATTGCGCCCCCAGCCGATCGGTGCGCGCCTTGAAGGCGCTGGCATCGGCGGGGGTCCACCAATCGCGCAGCCGGCCGCTGCCATCGGATTTGCGGCCCTGATCATCAAAACCATGGCTGATTTCATGGCCGATGACCCCGCCGATCCCGCCATAGTTGACGGCAGGGTCTGCACCCGGATCAAAGAACGGCGGTTGCAGGATAGCGGCAGGGAAGACGATCTCGTTCAGCGTTGAATTATAATAGGCATTCACGGTTTGCGGCGTCATGCCCCATTCGGCGCGATCGACCGGCTTGCGGAAGCGGGCGAGGCGATAGCGCCATTCGAAGCGCCGCGATGCCTTGATATCCCCGATCAGATCGACGGGGCTGACCTTCAGCCCGGCATAATCGCGCCATTTGTCGGGATAGGCGATCTTGACGGTGAAATGCGCCAGCTTGTCGAGCGCCGCCACCTTGGTTTCGGGGCTCATCCATTCCAGCTTTTCGATACGGTGGCCCAGCGCCGTCTTGATGTTGCCGACCAGGTCCAGCATCTGCGCCTTGGCCGCGGGCGGGAAATAGCGTTCGACATAGATCTGCCCGATGGCCTCACCCAGCGCGCCGTTGGTGGCGGCGACGGCGCGTTTCCAGCGCGGTGCCTGTTCGGGCTGGCCGGCGAGCAGCTTGCTGCGGAATTCGAACCGCGCCGCGACGAACGTCTGGGGCAGATAGGGCGCGGCATCATCGGTGACATGAAAGGCCTGCCAGGCCTTCAGTGTGGCAAGCGGCGTTTCGGCGACGATCTTCGCCTTCAATGGAAAGGCGGTATTGTCCGACACGATGACGCGGTCGAGCCCCGGCACCTCAAGCGCCGCAAAATAGCGCGGCCAGTCGAAACCCGGCGCATAGGCGGCGAGTTCCGTCGGCGTCATCGGGTTATAGGTCTTGTCCCGGTCGCGGCGCTGCGCCCGGTCCCAGCTGGCGTCGGCAAGGCGGGTTTCGAAATCGACCACCGCCTTGGCGCTGCCCGCCGGATCGGGCCATTTCGCCAGGGTGAGCAATTGCGCCACATAAGCCTGATATTTCGCCTTGGTGTCGGCGAACGAGGCTTTCAGGTAATAATCCTTGTCGGGCAGGCCCAGGCCGCCAGAGCCCATCTGAAAGGCATAGCGATCCGGGTTCTTGGCATCGGCGCCGATGCCACCGCCAAAGATCGAGCTGTAGAAACCATCGCGCGCCTTGGCCATCAGCACGGCGAGATCAGCGGCGGACTTTGCCGCGCGGACCGGCTTCAGTTCGGCCTGGAGCGGGGCATCGCCCCTGGCCTCGACACCGGCTTCATCCATGAAGGCGGTGAACCAGGCGCCGATTTTGGCGGTGCGGGCGTTTTTGGCCTGGCCGTGCGCCGCGTCCTCCAGAATGGCGCGGACGCGGTTTTCGGACAGGACGCTGAGCACATCGAAATTGCCGAACCGGCTGCGATCGGCGGGAATCTCCATCGTCTGCAAAGCGGTGCCATTGGCATATTGGAAGAAATCATCCCCGGGCTTGACGGCCAGGTCACGCGCCGCCGGATCGAAACCCCAGCTGCCATAATGCGGTGTTGTCGTCGCATTTGCATCAGCGGCCGCAGCGGGCGCCGCCAGCGCCAGCAGCGATACGGCGGCGAGCCAGGCAAGTCTCGATGTCACAAGCATAATTTACCCTTCAAAACCGACCTTGGCGGCGCCGGAGACCCGGCCCGCAATCATGGCTTGATCGCTCCAATATCTGAAACAATTATACAATGCGACGCAGGCCCGTCTGGCTATCGGCAGCGGCCGTTCAGTCAGGCTGATCGAGTGCCACGGCAATCCCGTTTGGATCGGATTTGGCATTGCTGCAAATTCTGGCGCTACTCGCTTCGTCGCCGCCCAGGATCGCTTTGCAACGGTCCATAACTGTTTGGTCCTTGTTGTCGCGAGCAATTATGGCCTGGGCCGGTCCAGGTTCACCGGGGAGATCCTGCGGTTGCGGCCGCGGCCACAGGGCGGTGGCGAGCGCCAAGGCCACCAGGGCATAGCCGGCCAGGGGCCATGGCTTGGGACGCGACACGACCGGCCGAGGTGCCGTCACGGCCGCCCCGCGTCGGCGGTTTCTGCCGTGCAAAAGGCCAAGGGCGGCGCGCCTCTGGCCATGATCAGGCGATCGGCCAGCAGTTTTTGGACCATCTGCCCTGCGAATTTTGCGGCTTCATTCGAATCGCCGAGCGGGAAATTGAAATTGACGACCATGCTGTAGGCGGCGAGAGGGCAAGCCATGGCGTGGGCGGCAAAATCCCGGACGTCAGACGGCGAAGGCTTATAGGCGGCGACGACAATGGCGAAGACCTTGGCATCGCTATCATTTGACACTTTGAGTTTTTCATTCAGCCCGATAAGCTGGCCGTTTTTCACGCTATAAACATGATCGGGACGATCGATGACTTTCGGATTGGCCTGATAATCAAGCTGCTGCTTGTTCAGTACCAGGATAGTTTGCCGCTCGGTATCGGACAAGCGGCACGTTTGCGCAATTTTATCGATGTCTATCGTGTCGATACCGTCGTGGTCCGATTTCAGCGTGAAGCAATTTTGCCCGATCAGGCGATTGATCCGTTCATATTTATCCGGAAAACGGAAATTATATTGAATGGTTGGTGTGCCGGTTTTCGCAAACTGTCCAAGTGTCAGACCAGATTTTTTTAAACTCTTGGCGACCGCGCTCAACGGGTCATTTGCCGCCTTCCCGGTACCGCCTGGCACAACAAGTGCCATGGCAGTTGTCATGATGCCACGAATTTCCTTCGGATATACGTCGTCCGGTATCATTTGGCACCGC
>JANYCM010000092.1 GCA_025360285.1 Sphingomonadales bacterium | reverse complement strand
CTGCTGAAAGGCGGCGATGGCGGCAAGGGCAATGCCCATTACAAGACCAGCACCAACCGCGCGCCGCGCCAGTTTCAACCGGGCTTTCCCGGCAAGGAGATGTGGGTGTGGCTGCGGCTGAAACTGATCGCCGATGCCGGGCTGCTCGGCGCGCCGAACGCCGGCAAATCGACCTTTCTCAATGCCGTGTCCAACGCCGCCGCCAAAGTCGGGGCCTATCCGTTCACCACCCTGAAACCGCAACTGGGCGTCGTCGCGCACAAAGGCCGCGAGATCGTCATGGCCGATATTCCGGGGCTGATCGCCGGCGCCGCCGAGGGCGTTGGCATCGGCGACCGTTTCCTCGGCCATGTCGAGCGCTGCCGGGTGCTGCTGCATCTGGTCGATGCCAGCGCGGCCGCGCCGGTCAAGGCCTGGCGGACGGTGCGTGACGAGCTGGAAGCCTATGGCGGCGGCCTGATCGACAAGCCGGAGATATTGGCGCTGTCCAAGGCTGATCTGGTTTCCCCAGCCGGGCTGGCGGCAAAGAAGCGCGCGCTGGAAAAAGCCAGTGGCCGCGAGGTGCATGTGCTGTCGGCGGCGACGCGCGCCGGGGTGGATGGTGCGCTCGATGCCTTGATTGCGCTGTCCGGGCGCGATGCGAAAGAGGTGGCGCGGGAGGGCCGGGCGTGGACGCCTCTGTAAAGACTTGCGCTCTAACCGCTGCCGCGCGCTTTGCGCCCGGCGCCTGTGCGCGGCTGGTCATCAAGATCGGATCGTCGCTGCTGGTCGAAGCTGGCGGCGAGGTGCGGCGAGACTGGCTGGCCGGCGTCGTCGCCGATATCGCGGCGCGGCGGGTGGCGGGCCAGGAGATCGTCATCGTCTCGTCGGGCGCCATTGCGCTGGGGGCGAAGCGGCTGAAGCTCGACAAGGGCGGCCGCGCCAGCCTGGAGGATGCCCAGGCCGCCGCCGCGGTGGGCCAGGTGGCGCTGAGCGCGGTGTGGGAGGCGTTGCTGGCCGGGGCCGGCATGACGATGGCGCAGGTGCTGCTGACCTTGGGGGATCTGGAGGACCGCCGGCGCTATCTGAATGTGTCGGCGACGCTCGACCGGTTGCTGGCACTGGGTGCGGTGCCGGTGCTGAATGAAAATGACACGGTGGCGACCAGCGAAATCCGCTTTGGTGACAATGATCGGCTGGCGGCGCGGGCGGCACAGGCGGCCGGCGCGCAAGGGGTGATACTGCTGTCCGATGTCGATGGGCTGTATACCGCCAATCCGGCGCGTGATCCGGCGGCGACATTGATTCCCGAGGTGCTGAAATTGACGCCGGCGATCGAGGCGATGGCCGATGGCGGCAGTGGTTCGGGGCTCGGGTCGGGCGGCATGGCGGCCAAGCTGGCGGCGGCGAAGATTGCCGGGCCGGCGGGGATTCACCTGGCGATTGCCGATGGCCGGGTGGCGCGGCCACTGCGGACGTTTGCCGAAACCGGGCGCGGCACCGTGTTCGTGGCGGGCGAAGGCGCACGCGCCAAAAAGGCCTGGCTGGCCGGGCGGTTAACGGTGCACGGCACGCTGACCGTCGATGCCGGGGCGGCGGCGGCCTTGCAGCGCGGCAAGAGCCTGCTCGCGGCGGGCGTGACCGGGGTTGAGGGGACATTTTCGCGTGGTGATGTGGTGGCGATTGCCGGGCCCGACGGCGTCATGGCGCGCGGGCTGTCGGCTTATGATGCGGGCGATGCTGGGCTGATCAAGGGCCTGCGCAATGATGTTCAGGCGGCGGCGCTGGGTTATGCGCCGCGTGCCGCCATGGTCCATGCCGATCATCTGGTGCTGCTGTGACGGCCGAGGCGGTGATCGGCGCGATGGCGAAGGGCGCACGGGCGGCGGTGGCGGTGCTGGCGCAGGCACCAACGGCGGCCAAGGCACTGGCGATCCGCACTGCGGCGGCGGCGATCCGGGCGCGGACGGGCGAACTGCTTGCCGCCAACCAAGCCGATGTGGCGGCGGCGACGGGCCTTTCGGCGGCGCTGGTCGATCGGCTGGCGCTCGATGCGGCGCGGATTGAGGGCATTGCCGCGGGGCTCGACACGGTGGCGGGGCTGGCCGATCCGGTTGGCGAGATCATCAAGCGCTGGGACCAGCCCAATAAGCTGGTGTTCGAAAGGGTGCGGGTGCCGCTGGGCGTGATCGGCATCATCTATGAAAGCCGGCCCGGCGTGACCGCCGATGCGGCGGCGCTGTGCCTGATGGCGGGCAATGCCTGTCTGCTGCGCGGCGGATCGGAGGCGGCACGGTCGAACCGGCTGCTGCTTGATTGCATGGCGGCGGGTTTGCACACGGCGGGGCTGCCGGCGTCGGCGTTGCAGATGGTGCCGGCGGGCGACCGCGCACTGGTCGGCGCCATGCTGACAGCGCAGGGGCTGATCGATGTAATCATCCCCCGTGGCGGCAAGGGGCTGGTAGCGCGCGTCCAGGCCGAGGCGCGGGTGCCGGTGCTGGCGCATCTCGATGGCATCAACCACGTCTATGTCGATGCGGCGGCCGACCCTGAAAAGGC
>JANYCM010000049.1 GCA_025360285.1 Sphingomonadales bacterium | reverse complement strand
ACTTCGCCGCTTTCCCTTCCGTGATCCTGCTGACGACCCTGTTGCGGCTGTCGCTGAACGTCGCCTCCACCCGCGTCGTTCTGGTCCATGGTCATAAGGGCACAGCGGCGGCGGGGCACGTCATCGAGGCCTTTGGCGCCTTTCTCGTCGGCGGCGATTATGTCGTCGGCATCTTCGTTTTCACCGTCCTGATGATCATCAACCTTGTTGTCATCACCAAGGGCGCCGGGCGGGTGTCCGAAGTCGCGGCGCGCTTCACGCTGGATGCATTGCCCGGCAAGCAGATGGCGATCGATGCCGATCTGAACGCCGGGCTGCTGACCGCCGATGACGCTCGCAAGCGCCGCCTGGAGGTAACGACCGAGGCGGATTTTCATGGCTCCATGGATGGCGCGTCCAAATTCGTGAAGGGCGATGCCGTCGCCGGCGTGCTGATCCTCGCCATCAACATCATCGGCGGGCTGATCCTCGGCACCGTCCAGCACGGGCTGGGCATCGGTGAGGCGGCGCGGGTCTATCTGCTGCTCGCCATCGGTGATGGCCTGGTGGCGCAGGTGCCGGCGCTGTTGCTGTCGATCGCCGCCGCCATGGTGGTGACGCGGGTTGGTTCCGAACAGGGGCTGGCGAGGCAGGTGACCAGCCAGTTTTCGGGCGCCGGCAATTGGTTGCCGGTCGCGGTCATCCTGGCGCTGCTGGCACTGCTGCCGGGGATGCCGCATCTGGTCATCTTGGGCGCTGCGGCCGGCGCCGGGGCGATTGCGTGGAAATTGCGCCCCATCGCCGCCCCCGCCCCGGCCAATGCTGCCGAGGCCGCCCCCTCGGCGAGCATCGAATGGGCCGATGTCTCGGACACCGCCGCTGCCAGCCTCGATATCGGCTTTGGGCTGGTGCCGCTGGTCGATGAAGGCCGCGGCGCGCCACTGATGGCGCGCATCACCGGCATCCGCCGGCAATTGTCGAAGCAATTGGGCCTGGTGCTGCCGCCGGTGCGGGTGCGTGACGATCTGGCGCTGGCGCCCTTTGCCTATCGCATTGCCATTGGCGGGGTGGTGGTGGGCGAGGATCTGGCTTTTCCCGATGATGTGCTGGCCATCGAGGCGGGGCCGGTGGCGCCGGAAATCCCCGGCCGCGCGGTGACCGACCCGGCGTTCGGGCTGCCGGCGCGCTGGATCGACCCCGCTGAGGCTGATCTGGCGACGGCGGCGGGCTATACCGTTGTCGATGCAGCCTCGGTGATCGGCACCCACCTCAATCATCTGCTCGGTGCCCATGCCCATCGCCTGATCGGCCAGGATGAAGTGCAGGCGATGCTCGATACGCTGGCCGAAGCGGCGCCGGCGCTGGCCGGGGCGCTGGTGCCCAAATTGCTGCCGCTGGCGGTGGTGACGGGCGTGGTGCAGCGGCTGGTCGAAGAAGCCGTGCCGGTGCGCGATACGCGCAATTTGGTCGCGGCGCTGGTCATCAATGCCGGTAAATCCAATGACGCGGCGGAACTGGCGGAAATCATCCGGCCGCAACTTGGCCCGGCAATTGTCCAGACGGTGGCGGGTTTGCGCGAACCGGTGACGGCGATCGCGCTTGATCCGGGGCTTGAAAACCTCCTCGCCAGCGCCGTGCGCGCCGCGCCGGGCAGCGGCTGGCCGTTCGATCCGGCGCTGGGGGCCCAGGTCGGCAGCGCCCTATCCGACGCCGCCGCGCCGCTGATCGCTGAGGGTCGGCGCTTTGCCGTAGTGACGACGGCGCTGGTGCGGCGGCCGCTATGGGCGCTGCTGCGCGTTCGCCTGCCGCAGCCGGTGGTGCTGGCCTTCACGGATATTCCCGATGACCGCAGCATTGATGTGGTGGCGGTGGTCGGCGGTCCGAAAGCGCTGCCCGCCGAACCCCAGAATTTCACGACAGGAGCCTGATCCATGGACGCCCGCCTTGGCCTTGATCCGGCGCTTTACGCCCCGGCGCGTCTCGCCCGTACCGATCCGGAGCGGCTGGTATCGTCTCACCTCGGGCTGGTCAGGAAGATCGCCTGGCATGTCCATGCCCGGGTATCATCGGCGATCGATATCGAGGATCTGGTGCAGATCGGCATGATCGCGCTGATCGAATCGGCGCGGGCCTTTGAAGACCGCGGCCATGCCGCGTTCGCCACTTATGCGACGGTACGCATCCGCGGCGCGATGATCGACCAGTTGCGCAAGGGCGCGACGCTGGTGCGATCGGCGATGCGGCGGCGGCGTGAATGGGGGGCGGTGCGATCGGCGCTGGAAGGCTTGCTTGGCCGCACCGCCAGCGACGCCGAAATGGCCGAAAAGCTGGAAATCACCGTCGAGGCCTATCGCGCCGCCATGGCGATGACGGTGGCGACGCAAACGGAATCGATCGACGATGTCTATTCCGATCACAGTGACTGGTTCGCCGATGATACGCCATCGGCGCACGACCAGTTGCAGCACAAGGGCATGCAGAAAGCCATTGCGGCGGCGGTCGGCACCCTGCCCGAACGCGAGGCGATGGTGCTGCAACTGTATTTTGTCGAGGAATTGAACCTGGAAGAAATCGGCCAGGTGATGGGGGTGGGCGCAGCGCGCATCTGCCAGATCAAGAAGGCCGCGCTGGGCAAGCTGCGCGGCAAATTGGGGGGGTGGAACGATTAGGCCGGTTCCACCCTGACGATATTGCCGTCCACAGCGACGATCCGGGCCTGGCTGCCGATCGCCAGGTCGGGGCCGGCCGCCGCCCAGGGCGAATCGCCTATCTGGACGCGGCCGCGACCGGCTTCGATGCCATCGACAACGGTGACGATGCTGCCGATCATGCGGTCGGCACGGCGATTGAGCGGGCTGGTATCCGCGGGCGCCGATGCCATGACGCTGCGACCCAGCAGCACCGATCCCAGCGCGAGCACGGCGAACAACACGGACTGCACCGCCCAGTCGCCGCCGATGAGCGCCGTAATCGCCGCCGTAGCGGCGGCGGCACCGCCCAGCCAGATCAGGAACAGGCCCGGCGCCAGGATTTCAGCGGTGCCGAGCACCGCCGCCAGCGCCGCCCAGCCCCAAGGACCGAAGACGTCCAGCCAGTTCATCAGCCGAACGGCTTCTGCCGTGCCGGCGGTACCGGGGCATCGTCCCCCGCCGGCCGCACCGCGCGCACCAGATCACCGATACCGCCCAGGCTGCCGACCAGCGCCGAGGCTTCAAAGGGCATGAAAACCGTCTTGGAATTGGGAGAGGTGGCAAAGGCCTGCATCGCTTCGATATATTTCTGCGCGACGAAATAGTTGAGCGCCTGGGGGTCGCCGCCGGCGACGGCCGCCGATACCATCTCGGTGGCCCGGGCCTC
>JANYCM010000009.1 GCA_025360285.1 Sphingomonadales bacterium | reverse complement strand
CCAGTTTCTTTCGGCAAGCTGCAAGAAAAACTGGGTCCCGGGTCAAGCCCGGGATGACAGAAAAACAGGAATTGCAACGATGCGCGTTTATTATGATGCCGATGCCGATGTCGGCCTGATCAAGGGCAAAAAGGTCGCCATCATCGGTTATGGCAGCCAGGGCCATGCCCATGCGCAGAATCTGCGCGATTCTGGCGTCAGCGAGGTTGGCGTCGCGCTGCGCAAGGGTTCCGCCACCGCTGCCAAGGCGGAAGGTGCCGGCTTCAAGGTGATGAGCAATGCCGAGGCGGCGGCCTGGGCCGATGTCATCATGGTGCTGGCGCCGGACGAGCATCAGGCGGCGATCTATGCCGAGGACCTTGGCCCCAACATGAAGCCCGGCGCGGCGCTGGCCTTTGCCCATGGTCTCAACGTGCATTTCCAGCTGATCGAGCCGCGCGCCGATATCGATGTGTTCATGATCGCGCCGAAAGGCCCCGGCCATACGGTGCGCAGCGAATATGCCCGCGGCGGCGGCGTGCCCTGCCTGATCGCCATCCACCAGGATGCCAGCGGCAATGCCCATGACGTGGCGCTGTCCTATGCCAGCGCCATCGGTGGCGGCCGCTCGGGTGTCATCGAAACCACCTTCAAGGAAGAATGCGAAACCGATCTGTTCGGCGAACAGGCGGTGCTGTGCGGCGGTCTCACCCACCTGATCCAAGCCGGCTTCGAAACGCTGACCGAGGCGGGTTATGCCCCCGAAATGGCCTATTTCGAATGTCTGCATGAAGTGAAGCTGATCGTTGATCTGATGTATGAAGGCGGCATCGCCAACATGCGCTATTCGATCAGCAACACCGCCGAATATGGCGACATCACCACCGGGCCGCGCATCATCACCAGCGAAACCAAGGCCGAAATGAAGCGCGTCCTTGCCGACATCCAGGGCGGGCGGTTCGTGAAGAACTTCATCCTCGATAACCGCGCTGGCCAGCCGGAGCTGAAGGCCTCGCGCATCGCCGCCAAGGCACATCCGATCGAGGAAGTCGGCGCCAAGCTGCGCGCCATGATGCCGTGGATTTCGAAGAACGCCCTGGTCGACAAGGCGAAGAACTGAACGGGCCGGCGCCCCGCCGTGGCAATCATGGCGGCGCAACGAACCGCATAGCGGTCATGCCGGCGGCGACTCTTGCCGGGGCCGGGGTGATGGCGCAGGTCGGGGACCAGATGTTGCCCCCGACCGGACATTGCCGACCATGATTCGCGTCACAAAAGCTCTGCGCGCCTGATGCGTACTGTCGCCGTTACCGCACCGTCAACGCTGTATCACCGGTTGTGGGCGGCGCATGTCGTGGCCGAAACCGGCGCGGGCGAGGCGTTGCTCTACATCGACCGGATGCTGATCCACGAAGTCAGCAGCCCACAGGCTTTTGCCGGCCTGCGCGACCGCGGCCTTGTCCCGTACCGCACCGCGCCGCATCTGGCCGTCGCCGACCATGCCGTCCCGACGCATGACCGGGGGGCGATCGCCGATCCGCAGGCGCGCCAGCAGATTGCGCTGCTGGCGGCCAATTGCGCGGCGGCCGGTATTGAATATCTGCCGCTTGATGACGCGCGCCAGGGCATTGTCCATGTCATCGGCCCCGAACAGGGCTTCACCCTGCCGGGCACCACGATTGTGTGCGGTGACAGCCATTCGGCAACGCACGGCGCCTTCGGTGCGCTGGCCTTTGGCATCGGCACCAGTGCCATCGAATGCGTGCTGGCGACGCAGGTGCTGCCGCAGAAAAAACTGAAGACGATGCGCGTCACCATCGATGGGGTGCTGGCCCCTGGCGTCGGCGCCAAGGACATCATCCTGACGCTGATCGGGCGCATCGGCGCAGCGGGTGCCGTCGGCCATGCCATCGAATATGTCGGCAGCACAGTTGCCGCCCTGTCGATGGAAGCGCGCATGACGCTGTGCAACATGACGATCGAAGCCGGCGCGCGGGTCGGACTTGTCGCCCCTGATGCCACGACCTTTGCCTATCTCGCCGGTCGGCCGCGCGCCCCCAAGGATGCGGCCTGGGACCGGGCTGTCATGGCCTGGCAGGCGTTGCGCAGCGATGCCGATGCAGTGTTCGACCGTGACATCCATCTCGACGCGGCAGCGATCGCGCCGCAGGTCAGTTGGGGCACCAGCCCCGATCAGGTGATCGGTATCGATGGTGCGGTGCCGGGTGATGCGGGGGCACGGCCGCTGGAATACATGGACCTGGCTGCGGACCAGGGCATCGCCGGGCTGGCGATCGATCATGTGTTTATCGGTTCCTGCACCAATGGCCGTATCGAGGATCTGCGCGCCGCCGCCGGCATAGCGCGCGGCCGCCATGTGGCCGCGGGCGTGCGGGCGATGGTCGTGCCGGGGTCGGGCCTCGTCAAGCGCCAGGCCGAGGCGGAAGGGCTGGATGCGATTTTCCGGGCCGCCGGCTTTGAATGGCGTGATCCCGGCTGTTCGCTGTGCGTGGCCATGAACGATGACCGGCTGTTGCCCGGCCAGCGCTGTGCCTCGACATCGAATCGCAATTTCGAAGGACGGCAGGGCGTTGGCGCGCGCACCCATCTTATGAGTCCGATGATGGCGGCGGCGGCGGCGGTGACGGGGCGCATCACCGATGTGCGGGCGTTGCTGGCATGATGCCCTTTGATGTCCTGACGTCGCTGGCGATCCCGCTGCCGGAGGATAATATCGATACCGATATCATCCTGCCGGCACGATTTTTGCTCCATACCGAAAAAACCGGTCTCGGCCGCTTCGCCTTTGCCGAACGCCGGGCGCGGCCGGGTTTCGTCATCGATGATCCGCGCCATGCCGGCGCCGCGATCCTGGTGGCCGGCGCCAATTTCGGCTGCGGGTCGAGCCGCGAACAGGCGGCCTGGGCGCTGCTCGACCTCGGCATCCGCTGTGTCATCGCGCCGGGTTTTGGCGAAATCTTTGCCGGCAACGCCATCAGCAACGGTTTGCTGCCGCTGGCCTTGCCCGTGCCCGCCTGGCGGCATGTGCTGGCGGAAGCCGACGCCGGGTGGCCCCTGACCGTGTCATTGGTGACGCAATCGGTGGCCCTGGTTGACGGCGAGACGATTGGCTTTGATTTTGATGCCGGCGCACGGGAGATGATGATCAATGGCTGGGATGATATCAGCATGATCCGCGCCCGACATGCCGAGGCGATTGCGGCATTCGAGCGGCAACAGCGCCAGGATGCGCCCTGGCTGTGGGACAGGGCAATGCATCATGGCTGACCCCCGGCTGCGCGCCGCGCTTGATGCGGGCCGCTTCCTCGCTATCCCCGGCCTTCAGGACATGATTGCCGCCGTCATCGCCAACCGCGTCGGTTTCGATTTCGTCTATGGCAGCGGCTATTGGCTGACGGCATCGGCCTATGGCCTGCCCGATGCCGGCATCGCCAGCTATACCCAGATGGTGGATCGCATGGCGACCCTGGTGCGCACATCAAATGCGGCGGTGATCGCCGATGCCGATACCGGCTTTGGCGGGCTGCTCAACGTTCATCACACGGTGTGCGGTTATGAAGCGGCCGGCGTCACCGCCATCCAGATCGAGGACCAGGAATTCCCCAAGAAATGCGGCCATACGCCGTTCAAGCGGCTGATTCCGATGGCGGACATGGTCGACAAGGTGCGCGTGGCGGTGGCGGCGCGGCGTGATCCGAATTTCCTGATCATCGCCCGCACCGATGCCCGCCAGTCGGAAGGGCTGGAGGGCGCGATCACCCGCGCGCTGGCCTATGCCGACGCCGGCGCTGACATCCTGTTCTGCGAGGCTCTGACCAGCGAGGCGGAAATGCGCGAGGCCTGTGCACGCGTCGGCAGGCCGATGATGGCGAACATGTCGAATGGCGGGCTGACGCCGATGCTGTCCGCAACGGCGCTCGCTGATATCGGTTATGCGCTGGCGATATTCCCGGCGCTGACCAGCCTGGCGGCGGCGGCGGCGATGGAGGCGGCGCTGGTTCGGTTGAAGACCGATGGCGACGGCAGCGGCGGCGTGCCACTATTCGATTTCAACACATTCTGCTCGTTGATCGGCTTTGAAGATGTCTGGGCCTTTGAACGGCAATGGTCGAAATGAGGTTTTGGTGGCAGGCATGAAGATCACCGCGGCGGTTCTGGGGGCTTTGGCGGTGCCGGCGCCCTATGCCGCGTCGCGGCCGCTGGCGTTGACGGAGCTGACGCTTGATCCGCCGCGCGTCGGCGAATTGCTGGTGCGTATCGAGGCGGCCGGGCTGTGCCATTCCGACCTGTCGGTGATCAATGGCGACCGGGCGCGGCCCTTGCCGATGGCGCTGGGCCATGAAGCGGCGGCGACCGTGGTGGCGACGGGTGATCCCGATGACAGTTTGTTCCGGCCGGGCGACCGCGTCGTGCTGTCCTTCCTGCCGGCCTGCGGCGAATGCGTGCGCTGTCTGGGCGGCGAAGGCTATTTGTGCGCCAATGGCGCGGCGTCAAATGGCGCGGGCACCATGCTGCGCGGTGGTTGCCGGCTGCATGGCGATCAGGGCGATGTCCACCATCATCTCGGCATTTCGGCCTTTGCCGACCATGCCGTTGTCGATCGCCGCTCGGCGGTTAAGATCGATGCCGATATTCCCGTCGAGATCGCCGCGCTGTTCGGCTGTGCGGTGATGACCGGAGTTGGCGCCGTGTGGAACAGCGCCGCGCTGCGGCCGGGCGAAAGCATTGTCATTTACGGCCTGGGCGGCGTTGGGCTCGCGGCCTTGCTCGGCGCCATCGCCGGCGGCGGCCAGCCCGTGGTTGCCATTGATCCGGTGCCCGCCAAGCGCGCCCTGGCGCTGGAACTGGGCGCGGCCGGCGCCTTTGATCCGGCCGAGGGCGAGGCGCCGATTGTCGCCCTGCTTGGTGGCAAGCCCGATGTTGTCATCGAAACCGTCGGCAAGGCGCGGGTGCTGGAAGCCGCCTATGCGATGGCGCGGCGCGGTGGCCGCATCGTCACCGTCGGGTTGCCCAACCCGGCCGAACAATTTTCGATTCCGGCGGTATCGATCGTCGGCGACGGCAAGACCATTATCGGCAGCTATCTCGGCAGTGCCATCCCGGCGCGGGATATTCCGCGCTACATTGGCCTGTGGCGGGCGGGTCGCCTGCCCGTGGAACGCCTGCTGACCTCGGTCAGTTCGATGGCGGACATCAACATACTGTTCGACCGGCTCGCTTCGGGTGAGGCGATTCGCCAGATCGTGCTGCCCGATCATGCGGCAGCGGTGCCATTGTAAAGTTCAATCAGGGATCAAGACCATGGGTTATCGTTTGGGGGTCGATGTCGGCGGTACATTCACCGACCTGTTGCTGTTTGACGATGCCAGTGGCGATTTCTGGCGGCACAAGACGCCCTCGACGCCGGCCGACAGTTCGGAAGGCATTCTCAATGGCGTCGAGGTGATCTGCGCCGCTGCCGGGCTGACGCCGTCGGCGATCGATACCTTCCTGCACGGCACCACGGTTGCCACCAACGCCATGCTGGAAGGCAAGGGTGCCCGCGTCGGGCTGGTGACGACCAAGGGCTATCGCCAGGTCATGCAGATCGCCCGCAGCTTCGTGCCCGGCGGCCTTGCCGGCTGGATCGTCTGGCCCAAGCCCGAACCGCTGGCGCGGTTGCAGGATACCGTCGAAGTCAAGGGCCGCATGGATGCCCAAGGCCAGGAAATGCGTCCGGTTGATGACGATGATATCCGCGAACAGCTGGGAAAACTGAAGGGCCGCGGCATCGAAACGCTGACGGTCAGCCTGGTCAATGCCTATTTGAACGGCGATCATGAACTGCGCGTCGCCGCCATCGCTCGTGAGGTGATGCCCGATATCCCGCTGTCGCTGAGCCATGAAGTCCTGCCCGAAATGCAGGAGTATGAACGCACGCTGACCACTGTGGCCAATGCCGCGGTGCGGCCCATCGTTGGCCGCTATGTCCGCAATCTGCGCTCGCGGCTGGCGGCGGCCGGCATGGCGGGGAAGCTCAGCCTGCTGCGCTCGGACGGAGGCCTGATGTCATCGCAAAAGGCCGAGGAACATCCCGTTGCGCTGCTCATGTCCGGCCCGGCCGGCGGTGTTACCGGCGCGCTGTGGGTGGCGAAACACGCGGGGCTGGACAATATCCTGACGCTCGATGTCGGCGGCACCTCGACTGATGTGGCGCTGATCGAACATGGCGAACCCCGCCGGGTGCGCACCACCGAGGTCGGGCATCTCAGCGTGCGGGCTTCATCGCTCGATGTGAAAACCGTCGGCGCCGGCGGCGGATCGATCGCCTATGTGCCGGAATTGACGAAGGCACTGCGGGTTGGCCCGCAAAGCGCCGGGGCGGTGCCTGGGCCGGCGGCCTATGGCAAGGGCGGCACGCTGCCGACGGTCACCGATGCCAATGTCGTCCTGGGCTATCTGCCCGAAAACCTGCTTGGCGGCACCTTCAAGCTCGACCGGGCGGCGGCGACGGCGGCGGTCCAGACGATTGCCGATGCGCTGGGCATTTCGCTGATGGCGGCGGCGCGCGGCATCATCGATATCGTCAATGAAAACATGTTCGGCGCGCTGCGCATGATCTCGGTGCAACAGGGCTATGATCCGCGCGATTTTGCGTTGATGGGCTTTGGCGGCGCCGGGCCGCTGCATGTCAACGCGGTGGCGCGGTTGATGGGCAGCTATCCGGCGGTGTCGCCGGTATCCCCCGGCGTGCTGTGCGCGCTGGGTGATGCGACGACGCGGACGCGGACGGAAACGGCGCGGTCGCTGTCGAAGCGGGTGTCGGAAACCAGCATCGCCGCTGTCATGGCCTTGCTGACCGAAATGGACGTCCAGGTCCGCGCCGAACTGGTCGCCGATGGCATTCCCGCCGCCGATATCGAAACGGCGTTCGAAATCGATGTGCGCTATGCCGGCCAGGCCTTTGAAGTGCCGATGACCATTGACCTGGCAACGCTCCAGGCCGGTGGCATCGCGGCGCTGACCGCGCGGTTCGATGCCGAACATCTGCGGCTGTTCACCTTCAACATGGATACCGAACATGAACTGGTGAATTTGCGCGCCGTGGCGTTGGGCAAGGCGCTCGATCTGCCGGCGCATCAGCTGCCGGTGGGTGACGGCAATCCCGCTGCCGCCAAGCTGCGCGATCACACGCTATGGATGGATGGCGCCGAACAGGCGGCGGTGATCTATGATCGCGCCCGGCTGCGCGCCGGCGACGTCATCCCCGGCCCGGCCATCGTCATCGAGATGGATTCAACGACGCTGATCGAAACCCGCCACATCGGCACGGTCGATCGCTTCGGCAATATCATGATCACGCCGGCCTGAAGGACATATCATGCCCACCACCATCATTCAGTCCAACCAGACGCCGTTTGAATCGCTGCCGATCGACCCGGTGACGCTCGACATCATCGAAAACGCCCTGCGCAATGCGCGGGTGGAGATGGACACCACGCTGGTGCGCACCGCCATGTCGCCGGGCATCCGCGAACAGGGCGATGCCTTTCCGCTGATCGCCGACCACAAGGGCCGGATGATCGTCGGCCAGTTCGGCAGTTATATCGGGCCGTTCCTCGATGGCTATGACGGCACGCTGGAAGATGGCGACATGATCTTCCTGTCCGATCCCTATTCGGTCGGCGGCGCCATCAGCCATTCGAATGACTGGCTGGTGCTGCTGCCGGTGTTCAAGGAGGGGCGGCTGATCGCCTATACCTCGATGTTCGGCCATCAGAGCGACATCGGCGGCATGGTCGCAGGATCGATGCCGATCGACGCCACCTCGATCTTCCAGGAAGGCGTGCGCATTCCACCGGTGAAGATCTGGAAGGCCGGCGTGTATAATGAAGACCTCATCAAGCTGGTAATGCACCAGACCCGAACCCCGGAATGGTGCAAGGCCGATCTCAATGCGCTGATCGCCGCCTGCCGGGTCGCCGCGCGGCGCATTGTTGAAATGGCCGGGCGCTTTGGCGATGATGTCTTTGTCTCGGCGTGCGAGGCGCTGCTGGCGCGCAACCACCGCGCCATGAAAATGCTGATCGATACCGCCATCGGTGAGGAACCGGTCAGCTTTGAAGATTATATCTGCGATGATGGTCTGGGCTTTGGCCCCTACAAGATCAAATGCACGATGTGGCGTGAAAATGGCAAGGTCGTGCTCGATTTTGCCGGGACCGATCCGCAATCGAAGGGCTCGATCAACTTCCTGCTCAACGAAAACATGATGCGCATGTTCTTTGGCATCTACATGATCATGGTCTTTGATCCGCAGATCCTCTTCAACGATGGCTATTATGATCTGATCGATGTCCGCATCCCCGAAGGATCATTGCTCAAGCCGAAATTCCCGGCGGCGCTGTCGGGCCGCACCCATGCGCTTGGGCGGCTGTTCGACATATTGGGCGGGCTGCTCGGCCAGAAGACGCCGGAATTTCTCAACGCCGCCGGTTTTTCCTCCTCGCCGCACCTGTTTTATTCCGGCGCCGACAAGCAGGGCAAATGGTTCCAGCTGTTCCAGATCGGCTTTGGCGGCATTCCCGGCCGGCCGATGGGCGACGGCCCCGATGGCCACAGCCTGTGGCCGAACTTCACCAATGTGCCGAACGAATTCCTTGAACGCTATTTCCCGCTGGTCATCGAACGCTATGAAACCGTCGCCGATTCAGGCGGCGCCGGCCTGCATCGCGGCGGCAATGGCATCATCATGACCTATAAATTTCTCGAACCCGGGCAGATCGCCATCCATGATGATCGCTGGTTCGTGCCGCCCTGGGGGGTCAATGGCGGCAACCCCGGCGCCCGCGCCCGCAAGATATTGCGCCGCGCCGATGGCAGCGAAACGATTGTGGGCAACAAGCGCGAGGACATTGAGGTTGCCGCCGGTGATGAGCTGGATTTCATCACCTGGGGCGGTGGCGGCTGGGGTGATCCGCTGCTGCGCGATCCGGCGCTGGTGGCACTGGAGGTCGATCAGGGGCTGGTGACGATCGATGGCGCGCGCGCCTATGGCGTGGTCATCAGGGCCGATGGCACGGTCGACACCGCCGCCACCGAGGCGTTGCGCGCCGTGCAGCGCAGTAGTCGCGGTGACCTGCCACTGTTCAACCTGGGGCCGGGGCTGGCGGCCTTGCGCCATGATTCGCTCGCCGAAACCGGTCTGCCGGCGCCGCAGCCGCCGGTATGGGGGGTGGCCGCCGCGGCATGACAATAGCGCCGGCCAAACTGGGGCGCCGGCCAAGCTCGCTACTCCCGCACCGTCGCTAGATCAGCTGCGTCTTCAGCCATTCGCGCACCGCCGGGCCGACATCGTCCCGCGCCAGCGCCAGGGCAATGTTGGCGGTGATGTGCCCGGCCTTGTCGCCGCAATCAAACCGCGTGCCGGTGAAGGTCAGGGCATGGAAGGGCTGAACACCGATCAATTCCGCCATGGCGTCGGTTAGTTGGATTTCATTACCGGCGCCGCGCTTGCCCTTCTCCAATACGCCCATCACCTCGGGTTGCAGGATATAGCGGCCGATGGCGGCGAGGCGGGACGGGGCGGTGTCGGGGGCGGGTTTTTCGACCAGGCCTTTTACTTCCGTGACGAGGCCATCAATGGTGCCGGGCGTGACGATGCCATAGCGGTGGGTGTGTTCGGCGGGGACTTCGAGGACCGAGATGATGTTGCCGCCCAGCCGCTTGTAGGCGTCGTGCATTTCGGCCAGCGCCGGGGCTGCCGGGTTCCACAGCAATTCATCGGG
>JANYCM010000368.1 GCA_025360285.1 Sphingomonadales bacterium | reverse complement strand
GCCAGCTTCCTGCTGGCGCTCGTGCTGCTGATGGTCGGCGCCGGCTGCATGCACGGCAACATGATGTCGCAGGTCGGGCGGCTGTATGCCGCCGGCGATCGCCGCCGCGCCGATGGCTTCCAGATTTACTATCTCGCCGTCAATCTCAGCGCCTTTGTCGCCCCGATCGTCATTGGCGGTGCAGCGCAAGGCTGGGGCTGGCACACCGGTTTTGTCCTCGCCGGGGTCGGCATGGCGGCGGGGGTCGCGCTCTATCTGGCCGGATCGCGCCATCTGCCGCCCGATCCCCCCCGGCAGGGCCCGGTGGCGGCGCTGCCTTATACACCGGACGAGCGCCGCCGCATTGCCATGCTGATCGCGCTGGTGCCGCTGTGCGCGCTGTTCTGGATCGCGCAATCACAGGTCTGGAACGTCTATAATCTGTGGGTGCGTGATCATGTCGATCTGGTGATCGCCGGCTGGACGATGCCGATCCCCTGGTTGCAGGCGATCGATGGCCTGGCCCCGGCGCTGCTGATGCCGCCGTTCGTGGCGCTGTGGCGCTGGCAGGCAGCGCGCGGCCGCGAACCCGATGATTTCGCCAAGCTCAGCCTTGGCTGCCTGATCTTTGCCGCCGGCATGGCCTGGCTGGCCGCCGCGGCGCCGCTGTTTCCCGGCAAGGTGCCGGTGCTGTGGGCGGTGGGCTTTCACCTGTTGTCCAACCTCGGCTGGTTGTATTTCACCCCGATCAGCATGGCCTTGTTCGCGCGTGCCGCGCCGCCGCGTGCCGCCGGGGTGATGATGGGCGTGGCGCAATTCGCCATCTTCATCGGCAGCACCGTCAGCGGGCGCCTTGGTGCGCTATACAGCAGCTGGTCAGCGACCGATTTCTGGCTGCTCCACGCCGCTATCTGCGCCGGCGGCGCGCTGGCGTTCGCGCTGCTGGCGCGGCCGCTGCGGCATTTGCTGCGGGCGGGGTAAGCACGTCAGCTATCGGCCGGTTTCGATTGCAGCTGGAGATAGTTCGGCAGCCCCATTTGTTCGATCATCGCCTGCTGGGTTTCCAGGAAATCGATATGCTCCTCCTCGCTGTCGAGGATGGCGACAAACAGTTCCCGGCTGACGAAATCGCGCACGATTTCGCAGTGCGGTATGGCTTCGCGCAGCAGCGCCACCGCTTCATATTCCAGCGCCAGATCGGCCGACAGCACTTCGGGCACCGTTTCGCCGATGCGCAGCCGGTTCAGCGCCTGCATCGCCGGCAGGCCATCCAGGAACAGGATACGCTCGGCCAGCTGGTCGGCGTGCTTCATCTCGTCGATCGATTCGCGCCGCTCATGCGCGGCCAGCCGCGCAACGCCCCAATTGGCCAGCATCCGGTAATGCAGCCAATATTGGTTTACCGCCGTCAATTCGCCCTTCAGCACGGCGTTGAGATATTCGATCACCTTGGCATCGCCGCGCATCTTTGGCCTCCCTGATATGGTCGCGATGGTGGCCGGGGACGGCAATGAGGTCAATGTTCCGCTACGCGGCGCGCACGATCTCGCGGGCGTGGCTGAGGCACTGGCCACAGCGTGGCTTGCAGCCGAGCCGGGCATAGGCGGCGATGGGGCAAGCCGTCGGGGTGCCCGATCGGGCGGCGGCGCGGACCTGGCGTTCCCCCAGCGCATTGCAGACACACACGATCACGCCGAAGACTCCCGCACCGATGCTGTTGCGAATCAATATCGGTGAAGCGAGCGAGGATTGCAAGTGGTTCGCAATAGCGGAAGTTTAGTTTTTCGCCCCCAATTTGCGCGTCAGAAATTCCGCCGTTGCCGCATCGGCCTTCGCCCAGTCCGCGCCGCGCAGGAAATCATGGATTTCATCGGGGATGACGAGTTCCTCATACGCCACCCCCCTGGCATCAAGACGGCGGACCAGGTCGATCGTCTGGTTGAAGCGGACATTGCGGTCATCATCGCCGTGGATGAACAGCACCGGCGAGGTCCAGGTCGCGACATCGGCGACGGGAGAGGCCTTGAACGCCACTTCCGCGGCGCGTTCGCGGTCACCCTTTTCGAAATTGGCGGACGGCGGCCCGATTTCTTCGGCCAGGATGCGCGACCAGTCATGGACGCCGTGCAGATCAACCCCGGCCTTGAAGATGTCGGAATTGCGCGCCAGCGCCAGCCCGGTCAGCAGCCCGCCATAGGAACCGCCCCAGATGCCGATACGCGCCGGATCAACACTCGCCAGCCCCTGCAGGAAGCGCGCGCCGGCGACGACATCCTGATATTCGGACGAGCCCGCCGGGCCGCCCTTGTCGGGATGCTGATAATCCCAGCCATAACCGATGCCGAGGCGATAATTCACCGACAGCACGGTGAAACCATGCGCCGCCAGATACTGGTTCATCGCATAGGCGTTGGAATAATAGCGCATGTATGACCAGCCAAGCAGCATCTGGCGCGGCGGCCCGCCATGGACGAACACCACGCCGGGGCGCTTTCCGCCGCCTGAGGCCTCGAACAATTGGCCATGCACGACCAGGCCATCGGGGGCGGTGAAGGTCACCTGTTTGGGCACGACAAGATCCTTGCCCGGGAATGCCGCCGGCACGGTCTGGCCGGCCAGCACGCGCGGCGCCCCGGCGATGGTGACGCCGACCTGCGGCGGTTGCTGCGCTGTCGCGCCGATCCAGGCGGTGCCATCGGCGAGGCCGACGGGCGACCATTCCAGGCTTTCGCCGCTGGTCACGGCTTCGGGGGCGCCGCCGGCAACAGGCACCCGGAAGACATGGCGGCGGCCGTCATCGTCCTTGGTGGCGCCGGTATTGGCCGAATAGATGAGCACCTTGCCGTCAGGGCTGAGCGCCACATGTTCGACCATGAAAGCGCCGGGTGTCAGCGGCACGGCCGTGCCACCGGTTGCCGGCAGGCTGTAAAGATTCTGCCAGTTGCTCGCCGCCGACAGGAAAGTCAGCCGGTCATCCGCCGCCCAGTGCAGATTGGCGCCGCCGGTGACATCGGGATAGGACGCCCGTAGCGCCGCGCCGCTGGCCCAGATGCGACTGGCAGCACCGCTCGCCACATCGGCAGTCCAGATCGCCCAGGGCGCCGGGGTCTGCACGAGCAGCGGTTCGGGCGGGCCGCCGCGCCCAGGCTGCCGGGTAAAGGCAATCTGCGCGCCCGCCGGCGACCACACCGGATCGCCATCGAAACCGGTGGAGGGTGCCAGCCAGGTCAGCGGCTTGTCGGGCCCGCTGAACACCCCGATGAAGCTGTGGTCACCGCGGTTCGACACGAACGCCAGCCTGGCGCCATCGGGGGACCAGGTCAGCCGTCCATCCTTGCCGCGATCGAAAAAGCCGCGGTGCACATCATCGGTCTCCCCGATCACCTTCAACCGGGTCAGCCAGACCTGGCCATCGCGCAGGAACGCCAGTTCACCGCGCGCCGACAGCGCCGGGGCATCGCCTTCGGTAATTTTCGCCGCCTTGCTGCCCGGTGCCAGCCCGGCGCGCCACAGGGTGATCTTGGGCTCGGTCGTCGCGGAGACAGGATTGGGTTGCAGATTGCCCGCCGCCGGCCAGTTCGAATCATGGTCGCCGCCGCGCACGAACACCAGGATGTTGCCATCGGGCGCAAAGGTCAGCTGCGTCAGTTCCTGGCCATCATCGGCAGTGAATTGCGTCACCTGGCGCGGCACCAGGCCGGGGCCATCGGCGACCCAGATGTTGCGCACGCCATTCTCGATTCGCACCCAGGCGATGCGCTTGCCGGCGCGATCGGCAACCAGATCACTGGTAAAGGCATAGGACAGCACCTGCGGCAGCGTGAAGGACGCCGCCAGAGCCGGGGCGGCGGCCGCAAGCAGGCCGCCCATGATGATTGCCGTGCCGAATATGCGCATATGTCGCCCCCTCGCCGTCGCTTTGCCGGCGATTGTGGCGGCGGATGGGCGCGACCGCAACCGCTGGCTGTGCCCTATTTGCGCCAGCGCGGC
Source organism: Sphingomonadales bacterium (assembly GCA_025360285.1). Taxonomy (GTDB): domain Bacteria; phylum Pseudomonadota; class Alphaproteobacteria; order Sphingomonadales; family Sphingomonadaceae; genus Sandarakinorhabdus. The sequence continues at coordinate 7,555 of JANYCM010000368.1, read as the reverse complement.
GATTTACGCGGCTGCTTTGGGCCTTGCCCTTTCGGTCGCGGCCAATCGGCGCTACATAGGGCGAGATCAACGCCACAGGAGACACGGCCATACCACCGCCCCCACGCCGCATGATGAACGCGCCCGCGCCGATGAACGGCCCGCGCTATGATGAATTCATCACCGTTCCCAAGGTCCGCGTCATCGATCAGGACGGGGAGAATCTGGGTGTTCTCTACACCAAGGAAGCCATTGCCACCGCGCATGAAGTCGGCCTGAACCTGGTCGAAGTCTCCCCCGGCGCCGATCCGCCGGTGTGCAAGATCCTCGATGTCGGCAAGTTCAAATACGAAGCCCAGAAAAAGGCCGCCGCCGCCCGCAAGAACCAGAAGACGCAGGAGATCAAGGAGATCAAGATGCGTCCCAACATCGATGACCATGATTACGAAACCAAGATGAAGGCGGTCCACCGCTTCATCGAGGAAGGCGACAAGGTGAAACTCACCCTGCGCTTCCGCGGTCGTGAGCTGTCGCATGGCGAACTCGGCCTGGCGCTGCTGGAGCGTGTGCGCGATGATGCGGCGGAATATGCCAAGGTCGAACAACTGCCGAAGATGGAAGGCCGGCAGATGCTGATGGTGATCGCGCCGCGCTGACCTTATTGGTCCGCCCCGGCTTCGGCATAGCTGCCATCGGTCAGTGCGGTCAGCACAAAATCCTTGCCGGCGACCGCACGGGCCGAATCCTCGCTTTCCAGGGTGTAATCATGCCCGCCGGTGCTGACCCGGAATGTGCCGGACAGGATGAACAGCAACTGGTCAGTGGCCACCGGCCGCAGGAGGATGGCCGTACCTGCCGCCACATGGACTTCGCGCGCCGAATAGCCGGGAAAAACCGCCCGCCGGATTGTGTAGCGCGCGGCTGAACGTGGCGCCTTGTCGGCGGCCGCGGCGCCAAAAACTTCGGCCGGGCCGGTTTGTGTCATCCAGCTCGCCGCCGGTTCCAGCGGATGGTCGGCTGCCTTTGACCAGAACCCCGTCGGATCATTGTGGACCCCGGCCCGGGCGAAGGCGAATTCCAGATCGATACCGCCGCCGCGCCGGATTTCCTCGCCGCTGTGATCGACGCCCTTTTGATGGAAGGCAAAATCGCCTGGTGCGGTGACGACCGCCTGATCATTGACGAACTGCACCCGCTGCGCCTGCCAGCTGTAGAGGATCGTATCGGTCTGGTTGATGTGGCGATGGGTGCGCACGCCATTGCCGAACCGGATGGCGCGGATTTCGCCGGTTGGAAATGTATAGACCTTCACCTGCAACCGGGCCGCGTCATAGGGAATCTCGGCCTTGCTGCCCGCCAGCGCGTTGATGAAATTGCCCCAGCGTTCCCAGGCATAGACGGTGACCAGTGGTACGTCCTGATGGCGGATCACCGCGGGAGCCACAACCGGCGCCGCATCGGGCGCCGCCGCCATAGTTGCCGCGGCGATCAGCGCCAGCGCCAGCTTCATTTCAGCGTCTTTACATAGGCGATGATGTTCTGACGCACGGCTTTGCGCGGCAGGCCGACAAATTCCATCTTGGTGCCCTTGACCAGCACCCCGGGGTCGGTGAGCCATTGGTCTAAGGTCGCCTCGTCCCAGGTCAGGCCCGAAGCCTTGAGCGCGGGCGAATAGGCGAACTTGCTCCGCCGCGTCGCCGCCTTCGATCCATACACGCCCCACAGGTTCGGCCCGACCATATCGGGACCACCGGCGACCGCCGAATGGCAGACCTTGCACTGGCCGAACTGTTTTTCCCCCTGCACCGCGTCGGGCGCGGTCTGCGCCAGCGCCGGGCCGGCAAACAGGATGGCGGCGAACAACAATGGCTTCATCGATACGTTCCTAATCCAGATCACGGACGATGCGAATGGTCGCGGCGACCGGCCGGTTGTCCGGTCCCTGGCCGCCACCGCGTGTTGCCGGGCGCGCCAGCCAGAAGCGGCTGTGGAAGGCGCCGCCCTTGGCCAGCCGGTGGTTGCAATCGCCATGCGTTTCCATGCTGCCGTCGGCAGGCAGGGTCGCATGGTCGGGGGCGGCACAATCGGCGACCCATTCCCAGGCATTGCCCAGCATGTCGTAAACCCCCCAGGGGTTGGCATCGAAGCTGGCGACGGGGGCGGTAAAGCTCGCCTTGTTCGAACAGACCAGCTCGTCGGTCCAGCTGTCGGGATAGCCGATGGCGGCAAAGGTGCCGCTGGTCATGATCCGCGCCCTGGCACAGATTTGCGTCGGCGCATCGCCCCACGGCCGTGTCGTCCTGGTGCCGCCGCGCGCGGCATATTCCCATTCGGCCTCGCTCGGCACGCGGTAATGATGGCCGGTCGATTTGGTCATCCAGGCGGCATAGTCGAGCGCGTCATTGACGCTGATACAGACGACCGGATGCTCGTCGGTCTGGGCGAAACCGGGGTTCTGCCAGCTGGCGGCCTGGCCCTTGGTGCCGGCCCAGGTGTCATCGGTGGGATTGTAAGTCGCACATTCGGTCGGGATCGGGCGGTTGGTTGCCTTGACGAAGCGCGCGAACTGGCCGCGCGTGGTTTCGGTGGTGGCGATGGCGAAGGGCCTGGCAAAACTAATGTCGCGGACCGGGCCTTCATGGATGGCGAAAGTGGCAGGAACGCCCTCGCGCGTCTGCTCCTCGGGAGTCGATCCCATCTTGAAACTGCCGGCGGGCAGCACGACCATGGTCTGGCAATCGGCGCAGTCCTTGAAGGTTTCCCCAGGCTTCTTCCCGGCAGCAGGATCGGCGGCGGGATTGGCCGCATGGCCGGGCGCAGCGAGCAGCACGGCGACGGCAAGGGCAAGCAGGCGCATCGGGCGGATCCTCATTCGATTGGCATCATGGCAGGCTCCGAGCGACGCGAAAGCCCATGGTGAACATGCGAAGGTCGGCGGGCACCGGCGCGCCGCGCACCGCAGGGCGCGTCAGCCACAACGGCGTGTGGAACGCCCCGCCCTTCAGATAATGCCGCGTGCAATCGCCTGCCACCCGCGCGCTGCCATCGGCATGGCCGTCGCGGTTGTCCGGGCTGTTGCAGTCGGCGACCCATTCAAAGGCGTTGCCGGCCATGTCGTACAGGCCGAAAGCATTGGGCGAAAACGACGCCACGGGCAGCGAGAACCGGCGCTGCGACGAACAGACGGCGCGATTGGCCATGCTTTTCGGCCAGCCGAGCGCCGCGACGGTGCCCGCCGACATCAGATTGGCGGCACCGCAGCCGGCTTCGGCATTCTCGCCCCAGGTCCAGGCGGTGGTGGTGCCGCCGCGCGCGGCATATTCCCATTCGGCGTCGGACGGCAGGCGATAGGGCTTGCCGGTTCGCGTCGCCAGCCAGGCGGCATAGGCGGCGGCATCCTCCCAGGCGATGCACACTGCCGGATGGTCATCGGTCTGGGCATAACCCGGCTGGCGCCAGTTGAAACCGGGCTTCGGGCTCCAGTCGTCGGTGGCCGCGACATGGGTGCCGCAGGCGGGTGGATCGGGGCGGCGGGTTGCTTCGACAAAAGCGCGATACTGGGCCCGCGTCACTTCGGTGCGGCCGATGGCGAACGGCGCGGCGAAGGTGGCGCGATAGGGCGGCCCCTCACGGTCACCGAACAGCGCGATCATGCCGGCCGCCTGGCGTTCGGCGATTGTCGAGCCAAGCAGGGCCGTGCCCGCCGGAACGGTGATCATGTCCGGGCAGCCAGGGCAGTCGCTGAACGGCGGCGGCGCGGCCGCGACAGCCAGGCACAAGGCCGCCACTGCCAACCCGTGTCTGATCAAGATGGTGCCAAACCGCATGGCGCGATGCTGGACCAGCCCGCCGGATTTGTTGAGTCCGGGGCGATTTTTCCCCGCTATGCGGTGCCGGCGGGCGCGGGCTGGTCCAAGAGCATTGGTTCGCACTATCGTCACGCTCATGATGCGCCGCCTGTTCGCTGCTCCGGTTCTGGCAATGCTGCTGGCAGCGGCCCCTGTGGCACCGGGTAAATTTTTCCGCGATGCCCCTTATGCGCCGCAAATGGTGGTGATTCCCGCCGGCAGTGCGGCGCTGGGTTCGCCCGAGGCCGAAACCGCCCGCGAAGGCCGCGCCCCCGCCGTCGCCGCCTTCGAACATCCGCAGCATCCGGTGACCTTTGACAAGGCCTTTGCCGTCAGCGTTGGCCATGTCAGCGTCCGGCAATTTGCCAGCTTTGCCCGCGCCACACGGCGGCCGATGGCGGGCTGCGTCGTGGCGCTGAACGGCGCCTGGAGCGACGGGCCGCTGGCCGCCTACAGTTACGCAAACCCCGGCTTCCGCCAGCACGGCGACGAACCGGCGCTCTGCGTCAATTGGGATGACGCGGTCGCCTATGCTGCCTGGCTGTCGGCGCGCACCCATGCCCGGTACCGGCTGCTGACCGAGGACGAATGGGAATATGCAGCGCGCGGCGGCACGGCGACGGCACGCTGGTGGGGTGATGACAGCGCCGATATCTGCACCCGCGCCAATGGCGGCGACCGCAGCTATGCCGCCACCATGCCCGCCGACAAATCGGCCAATCTGGCATGCAGCGACGGTTATGCACGCACCAATCGCCCGCGACAGTTCGCGGCCAACCCTTTTGGCCTGCACGACATGCTCGGCAACGCCTGGCAATGGACGGCCGATTGTTTCACCGCGGTACCGGGCGCCACGCCGCCCGGACCCTGTACGGCGCGCAGCATCCGCGGCGGTTCCTGGCACAACAGCGTCGCGACGCTGCGCAGCGCTGCACGTTTCTGCCTGCCGCCCGGCATGCGCAGTACCAGCCTGGGCTTTCGGGTGATGCGCGAACTGCCTTAACCGCAGACACTTAACCGCAAAGTCTTAACCGCTGAGCGGTGGCGCCGCATCTTGCCGTCGGCGACCGGTTGACCGGTGCCGGCGCGCGCCTAGGCTTGACCGCAACAGCCGTCCCGGACCGGCGGGGCCGCTGCGATCGAAGGAGCCGCCATGGTCCGTCTTGCTTTCCTTGCCGCTGCCGCATTTTTCGCAACGCCCGCCGCCAGTGCACCGCTGGCCGGTTGCACCGCCCAGACCCGCGCCTGCCTCGAAGCCGTGGCGCGCACCTATGTCGATGCGCTGGTCAGCCATGATGGGTCGAAAATCCCGCTCGCCGCCAACGTCCGCCGCACCGAAAACGCCCTGACCAACGCCCGGGGGCCGCATGAGGTGCGCGAAAGCTTCGCCCGCACGACGATGGTCGAAGGCGCCAGGGACGTCCGCATGTTCACCGATGTGGCAAGCGGCGACGTGCTGGTGTTGTTCCGGCTCGATGTCGATCTGAAGCCAGCCGATGCCGGCAGCGTCACCCGATCGGGTGACACCGAATACAAGGTCGCCGTCACCAAGCCCGCCGGCACCTATACCGTTCATGAGGCCGAACGCTTCCGCATCCGCCGCGGCCAGATCACCGAAATCGAGATCATCGCCCATGTCGAGGACGGCAAAGGCCAGGGGTCGGGCTGGCCCGTCGAACGCGACGCCGCCGTAAAGAAGGACGCTGCCAAATGATCATTGCCGCCCTTCGCGCTGCGCTGCTGGCGCTTGTCCTGATCACCGGTCAAGCAACCGCCGCCGAACCTGTCAAACCCGAGCCTATCAAGGCGATGAGCGCCGCCCCCGGCCTCAGTGGCGGCGAGGGCGGCAATTCGGGGCCGGTGACGGTGACGCTGAGCCCCGCCACCAAGGCCGAACCGATATTGAAGACCATTGTCGGCCAACCGAGAGCCGCGCCGGTGGGCAATGATCCCGCCACCCGCTGCCTGTTGCTCGCCTACAAGGACCTGTCGGCAACGAAGGACGCGCCGACGCAGATTACCGGCGCGACCGTCACCCCGGCCACCGCCGACGCCCCGGCGCTGTGCGACGTCCAGGGCTTCACCGCACCGCAAGTGTTCTGGGAAATGTGGCTGCCGATCGACAATTGGAACGGCAAATATCTCCAGACCGGCTGCGGCGGGCGCTGCGGCAAGCTGCTGCCCGATACCTGCATCGCCGAATTTCGGCGCGGCTATGCCTGCATGGCGCATGATCTGGGCCACCGATCGACAACCTATGACAATATCTGGGCGCTGGACGATGTGCCGGCGCAGATCGATTTCGGGTTTCGGGCCACGCATGTCGCGGCAATCATCGGCAAGATCGTCACGCAGGCCTATTATGGCCGCGCCCCGGCGCACAGCTATTTCATCGGGGCCTCGACGGGCGGGCGGCAAGCGCTGGTCGCGGTGCAGCGCTTCCCCAAGGATTTCGACGGCGTCATCGGCGGCGTCGCCATGGCGCGGGTACCGGGCACCGATCCCAATGAACCGTTCAGCATGGGCGCCAAGGCGCTGTGGGAAGCCGGCGGCCCGGTCATGACGGCCGACGAAATCCGCCTGATCCACGAGAAGGTGATGGCGCTATGCGATCCGCTCGACGGGCTGAAGGACGGCATCATCACCGATTCAAAGGCCTGCCCGTTCCAGCCGGCGTCGCTGGCCTGCACGGGCCCCAAGACCGCCACCTGCCTGACGCCGAAGCAGATCGCGGTGCTGGATGGCATCTACGCCAGCGGCACCCAGCGCGGCTCGGAACTCGGCTGGATCGGCGCCTATGTGGCGCAGGACAACAGCAAGGGCCGCTACATCCCCAGCAACAGCGCCAACAACCCCTACCCCTATACCTGGGTGTTCGACGACAGCAGCAACCCCGATATCCGGCCGTTCCAGAAGGCCGGCGGCAAGTTCATCCTCTACGGCGGCTGGGCCGATGAAGTGGTCAACCCGCTCGGCACGTCGAGCTATTACGACAGCGCCGAGCGCGTCGTCGGCAGCCGCGCCGAAACGCAAAGCTTCTTCCGCACCTTCATGATCCCCGGCGAAAGCCATATCCCCGGCAATGTCGGCGCCGAAAGCATCAACTATCTTTATGCGCTGGAAGACTGGGTGGAGCGCGGCAAGGCCCCCGACGTGCTGATCGGCCGCAAGCTGAAGACCATCACCATCATGATGGGGCCGATCGTCCTCGACAAGGATCTGGTGCCCGCCAACTGGCTCTACAGCCGCCCGCATTATCCTTACCCGATCCAGGCACGGTATAAGGGCAAAGGCGATCCGGACGATGCGGCGAGTTTCGGGCCGTGGGACCCGAAGACAGGGACCTGGGTGCGATAAGTTCCGTCATAGATAGAAAACTGCCGTTGACCGACGCCCTGCGACAGTCGATCCTGCATGAATGATCCGCGTCGCTCTTGCTTCGCTGCTCATGTGCCCGGCCTGCACCTCAGAACAGCTTAAATCGACAAAGACCATCGCTGCTTACGAAGTCCCGCTGCCCACCGCTTCCGACAAGCAGCGTTTTGCCGCACTGTTAAGCGAGAAGGCTAAAGCATTCGGATTTCGCGGCGATTCGGCGACGGTACACTAGCACTACTTTGGCAGATCATTGGACGGGATCGCTTTGTGACAGTGGGGGCACATTGGTGGCGGCGGCCGTGCGAGTGCGCTGAGGATGGCTTGGCGGATCGTTGGCAGGCTCGGTTGGG
>JANYCM010000114.1 GCA_025360285.1 Sphingomonadales bacterium | reverse complement strand
ATCGCGCCATGCTGCGCGGCGGTGCGGCGCTGGGCTGGGACAAGACGGCGCATCGCTTTCCCGGCGGTGGGGGTGGCTGAGGCGGGGGTACAGGCCGGCCGGCCTATTCGGGCGCTGCACCTGCTCGGGCTGGGGCTGGCGCTGTGGGTCACCGTGCAATTGCCGCGCTTGAAAGCCGAAATGCGGGGGACGGCGGCGGCAGGGGAGCCGGCGCTGGCACCGGCGCGGCGGATGGCTGGGCTGGCCCCCGTGGCGGTGGTGTCGCGCGCCTCAGCGCCGGCTGAGACCGCGCCAGCGGGGCGTGTCATCACGCGCTGGCGCATCATTTATGTGGTCGCACCCGCCGCCGCATCCCTTGCGCCCGGCCCCGAACCGGCCGCGCTACCCCCATCTCCGGCGCCGATACCCGCCGCGCCCGGCCCCGAGCCGCTGAGCATCCCCAAAAACCCCGAAAAGCCCGCTGCTGCCGAGGTGTTGGCAACCGAGGCTTATGCCCGGCTTGCCGCCGGGGACCGCCGCGCCGCCGCCGGCCTCTTCGACGCCGCGCTGGCCACCGGCCCCGACCCGCGCAGCCGTGCCTGGGCGGCGGAACGAGGCCGCCTGACCCGGCGCTGGTCGGGGGAAGCCTATAGCCTGTCGCGCGACCCCGGCCCCACCGGGCCGGCCGCGGCGCCGATCCTGGGCGGTGGCCAATCCGGCGCGAGTCTGGCTTGGGGAATCGACCCGCTCGACCGCCGGCCGCTGGCGCTTGTCGGCCGGGTCAGCGCTGCCAGCGCCGCCAATGGCGGCATCGATCCGGCCAGCGTGCAGACGGCCATCGGGCTGCGCTGGCAGCTGCTGCCGGGGTTCAGCCTGAGCGCCGAACGCCTGATCGCGGCGGGCGCAAATGCACGGAATGATTGGACTTTACGGGCGGCGGGCGGCCTGTCAGGCAGCCACGGCCGGGCCGAATGGAGCGGTTATGGCGAGGCCGGGGTGCTCGCCGCCGGGGATGTTTATGCCGGCGGCCAAGCGCGAATCGCCTTGCACCTGATGGAACGCCGCACCCCGCGCGGCACCGCCACATTCAGCGCCGGTGCCGGCACCTGGGCCAGCGTGCAGCGCGATCCCCATGGCGCCAGCCTTGGCCGCATCGACATCGGCCCGACGGCGGTGGCGCAGGTGACTTTGGGCCGCATCAACCTTGATGTCGTCGCCGACTGGCGTTTCCGCATGACGGGCAACGCGGCCCCCGGATCAGGCCCGGCCTTGACCGTCAGCACGCGCTTCTGACGGGGAAGCTGCCCGCTTGCCGCCGTGGCGACAAGCGGGCTCCAGCCCTCCCCGGCTAGCCTATACTTTTTGCTTGCAGCAAAGCGGCACCGCAAGAAACTCTAAACATTATCATTTGCTACCCGGCGGCGTTCCGCCAGCTTGCGCAAAAGCGCCCGCGTCCGCAGCTGTGAGAGCAATTCATTGATGATGGCGACACCGCGCTCGGCCATGTCCAGCGCCCGCGCCTCGCCGACTTGGCCGGCGGTATGTTCAAAGAACAGCCGCATTTCCTGCGCCGTCACCCATTCGACAAAATCGAGGTAAAACCGCATCTGTTCGCCGGTAAAACCAAGATCGGCGGTGAAACCGATGTCGGCCAATTCCTTGATCGATCCGAGAATGGCCGCATCGCGCGCCGACATCAGGCCATCATCGCTGATCGAAATCATGCCGGTGGCGGCGTGTTCGGCGACTTCAAAGCCCTGGATATCAAGGCGTTGCAGGAGATCAGTAACCGGCACTTTAGCGCGGCCACTGTCCCCCGCGGGATCTAGTCGCGCCGCCAGCAGCGCATCGAGCATCGGAAACGCCGCCGGCGCCAGCCAGCGTTCGCCGTCATCGGCATCGAGCAGCGAACGGATCACCGCCAGCGGCAGGAAACGTTCCTCCTGCAAGCGCTTGATCGCCTTCAACCGGGCGACATGATCGTCATTGTAGGACGCCGAATTGCGGCTGGCCCGGTCCGGCTCCGGCAGCAGGCCCTCGCGGATATAATAGCGGATGGTTTCCCGCCCGACACCGCTGGCCTTTTCCAGATCACGCATCCGCATTGTCGGCCCGGCACTCCCCAGCAGTTGCGCGGCGGATAGCAGATTTTGCGTAGTGACGCTATGCAAAATGGCGCTGCGTTTCCGCGGGCCGGATCACATGCTATGTCCTTGGACATGCAAGAATTTGCCGCCCTGCTCGATGCGCTGCTCTACACCCAGTCGCGCCATGCCAAGCTGGCGTTGATCGCGGCCTACATGCGCGCCGTACCCGATCCCGATCGCGGTTGGGCCCTGGCGGCGCTCACTGGCGGGCTGAACCTGAAGGCGGTGCAGCCCAAGCTGATCCGCGACCTGATCACCGCGCGCACCGATCCGGTGTTGTTCGCCATGAGCCATGATTTCGTGGGTGATCTTGCCGAAACCGTCTCGCTACTCTGGCCCGATCCGCCCGGCGCGCGCTTGGCGTCGCCCAGCCTCGACTCGATTGTCCGGCAACTGACCGATCTGCCGCGCAGTGCCGCGCCGGCGGTGGTCAGCGCCCTGCTCGACAGCCTTGATCCGCAGGGCCGCTACGCCCTAATCAAGCTGGCGACCGGTGCACTGCGCATCGGCGTCTCGGCACGGCTCGCCAAGACCGGACTGGCCCAGGCCTTTGGGCTCGATGTCGAGGCCATCGAGGAAGTCTGGCACGGCCTGACGGCACCCTATGCGCCGCTGTTTGCCTGGGGCGAAGGCCGGGCCGCCATGCCGACCCAAAGCGATGTGCCGGTGTTCCGGCCCTTCATGCTCGCGCATCCGCTGGAGGAGGAAACCCTTGATCTGAAAGACTTTGCCGCGGAATGGAAATGGGATGGCATCCGGCTGCAACTGGTTCATGTCGCTGGCCAGACCCGGCTGTTCAGCCGCACCGGCGACGATATCACCGCCAGCTTTCCCGATGTCGCAGCAGCCTTTGCCGCCCATGCCACGCTCGACGGCGAACTGCTGGTGCGCGGCACCGCCCAGGGCGGCGAGGCGGCGAGTTTCAACGCCCTGCAGCAACGCCTCGGCCGCAAGGCCCCGCTGGCAAAATTGCAGGCCGAATATCCGGCATTTGTGCGGCTCTACGATGCGCTGTCCATCGCCGGCGACGACCTGCGCGCCCTGCCCTGGTCAGAACGGCGCGCCCGCCTCGAAGCGCTGATGCCGGCGCTCGACCCGGCGCGCTTCGACCTGTCATCGCTGGTTGAAGCCGCTGATTTCGCGGCGCTTCAGGCCCTGCGCGATGGTGCCCGCGATGCCGCCATCGAGGGCCTGATGCTCAAGCGCCGCGACAGCCCCTATGTCGCCGGGCGCCGCACCGGCCTGTGGTACAAATGGAAACGCCAGGCGCTGACCGCCGATTGCGTGATGATGTACGCCCAGCGCGGCCATGGCAAAAGATCGAGCTTTTACAGCGACTACACCTTTGGTTGCTGGTCGCCGGCGGGGGACTTGCTGCCGGTCGGCAAGGCCTATTCGGGCTTCACCGATGCCGAACTGGCGTTTCTCGACAAATGGGTGCGGGCGCATACCACCGGCCGCTTCGGCCCGGTGCGCGAGGTGGAAAAATCACTGGTGCTGGAAGTCGCCTTTGATTCGATCCACGTCTCGAAACGCCACAAATCCGGCCTCGCCATGCGTTTTCCCCGCATTGCCCGCATCCGCACCGACAAACCTGCGCATGAGGCCGACACGATCGAAACGCTTTTGAAACAAGCGACTTAGCTACCCCGCGAGCGTCGCTCTCCGCGCCGGTTGCCGCTCGTCGCCGAGGACAGGCGACGCGATTTCGGCTTGGGTGTCGCCGACAAGGGCACCTCGACCAGCGGTGCCCCCAAGGCCGGATCAAAGCCCAGCATGGTGAAGCTTTCGGCGATATGCGCCGGCGGTTCGGCACTGATATCGAGTTTGCCGCCATCGGGCAGATCGATGACCAGGCGGCGGGCGTGCAGGTGCAGCTTGCGGCTGATCCCGCCGGTCAGAAAGGCTTCCTTGCCGCCATATTTGGCATCGCCGACAATGGCATGGCCGATGGCGGCGGCATGGACGCGAATTTGATGGGTGCGTCCGGTAAGCGGTTGAAATTCCACCCAGGCGGCGCGGCCGGCGGCGCGATCGATGACGCGATAACGCGTCTTGGACTTCAACCCCGCTTCGGTATCGACATGCATTTTCTCGCCGCCGGTGCCCGGCTGCTTGGCCAGCGGCGCATCGATCTCACCGGCTTCGATCTTGGGCACGCCGATGGTCAGCGCCCAATAGGTCTTGCGGGCATCGCGCCCGGCAAAGGCCTTGGCAAAGAAGGCGGCGGCCCGCGCGGTGCGCGCCAGCAGCAGCACGCCCGACGTGTCCTTGTCGAGCCGATGCACCAGCTTGGGCCGGCTGGTCATCTCGAACGTCAGCGCGTCGAGCAGGCCATCGACATGGGTGGTGATGCCGGTGCCGCCCTGGGTGGCGAGGCCCGGCGGCTTGGCTATGACGATGGCATGTTGATCCTTGTGGATGATCATGCCGCGTACATAATCGATCTGCGCGTCGCTCAGCGGTTCGCGCTCGATCACCTCCGGGCGGGCGCGAGTCGTCGGCGTCGGTTCCGGCAGGGAGTCGGGAAAGCTCAATGTCTGCCCGGCGGCGATGCGATCGCCCGGCGCCGCCTTGGCGCCGTTCAGTCGCACGGCACCGGTGCGCGCCCAGCGCGACACGATGTTGAAGCTGGTATCGGGCGCATGGCGCTGGAACCAGCGATCGAGCCGGATACCGTCGTCATCGTCACTGATGATGGCGCTCGGCATCAGGCGCGCGCCAGCCAGACGCCGGTGAAGACCGCGACAACGCTGCCGGCGACCGAGGATACCGCATAAGCCGCCGCCAGGCCGATTTCGCCGCGGGTGATCATGTTGAACAATTCCAGACTGAAGGCGGAAAATGTGGTGAAGCCGCCCAGCACGCCGACGCCGAGCAACAGCCGCAGATCATTGCTGCCATCCATACGCGCCAGCCAGCCGGCCAGCAGCCCCATGGCAAAGCCGCCGATGATGTTGACCGCCCAGGTGCCGAACGGCAGGCCGGGGCCAAGATTGGTCAGCGCCCATTGCCCGACGAGGTAGCGGAGCATGGCACCAATGCCGCCACCAAAGGCAACCAGGACGAGCGGGGGCACGGAAGACAGCAGCACGGGGCCTCCTTAGCGCGGCTGGCGACAATACGCCAATCGAGCCGCGATTACGCCACGCCGAAGGTCCAACCCTCGGTGCAGGCGATCGCGTTGGTCAACGCGACTGGTGCCCACCAGCGCGGTTCCGCGGCAATGGCGCGCAGCCCGGCGGAGGTGACCAGCGCATCGCCGACATGGTCGGGGAAATGGTTCGCGAACTCCGACGGCATCGCGTCACTTCCGAAATGCGCCAGTGCCCCGTCAAGGCTGACGCGATCGCGCAACTTGCCGCGAAAGCCGGCCATGCGCGCGAAGGCCTGGGCGTAGATTTCCAGAATGACCGGACCCGCGACCGGCAGCGGATCAAAGGGCCAGACAGGCCAGCCGAGGCGGTGGAGCAGCCGCATCGCTGACAGCGATGCCTTGCCGACCTGTGAAGCCCCCAGCAGCACGAAATTTGATGTGGGGGTGCCAAGGCGGGACGCGGCATAAACCTGTTCGGTCACGCGCAGATGCGCCCGCAAATGCCGCGGGCCATCGGCGGCACCCAGCCAGAACGCATCACGGCGATGGGCGATATAGCTGTGGCCCCCTAGATCAATATCGCCGGCGGCGATGGTGTCGATTTCCGCCCACAAATCGCGCGCCGGCATTACAAAGGGCGAAACCGCGGCGAATCCAAAGCCCGCATCCATGCTGACCAGCACATCGCCCGACAGCCCGCCCAGCCAATCGAGAACGCCCGCGCGAGACCAGACGCCACTGGCGGGCAGGACCAGTTGAGGCGCTTCGCGGCCCGCTTCGCACATCGCCACCTGAACTGATGGGTGCCGGCTGCCCACCGCCCCCGACCAGTCGATACCGACGAAGCGGGTGAACCTCACCCTCGCGCCTTCAGCTGCGCTTTCGAAGCGCGCCTGGCCCAGGCACGTTCGACCAGCACGGCGATTCGTCCCGGATCGGCGGTCGCATAGCGCACCAGCACCGCCGGCCAGCCGACATAGTGCGGCGTCTGGTAAAAGCAGCCCGGATCGGTTTCGATCAGCGTCTCGATCTCGTCGAGCGTCGCGCGGAGCACGAAATGGTCATCGCCATTGCCGGTGACGACGAACATCTTGCCGCGCACCAGCATGGCGTCACGGCCATAGCTGGTCCCGCGCCCGGCGCCGGGCAGCGCCAGCGCGATCGCAAGCACATCATCCCAGGTCATGCCCCGCCGCGCTTTGCCGCCCGCCGCCGTGCCCATTCGGCCAGGCGCTCGCCGATTCGCGCTTCCGTGCCGCGCGGGCTGGGCCGGTAGAAAGTTTCGGCCGCCATGCCGTCGGGCCAATAGTCGGCGCCTGAAAAACCATCCTCGGCATCATGATCATAGGCATAGCCCTTGCCATAACCCAGATCCTTCATCAGCCGTGTCGGGGCATTGAGTATATGCGCCGGCGGGTTGAGCGAGCCGGTGGCAATGGCAGCCTTTTTCGCTGCCTTTTCGGCAACATAGGCGGCATTGGATTTGGGCGCCGTGGCCAGATAGAGGCAGGCGTGGACGATCGCCAGTTCGCCTTCCGGACTGCCCAAAAAGTCATAGGCATCCTTGGCGGCCAGGCACACGGCCAGCGCGTTCGAATCGGCCAGCCCGATATCTTCACTGGCAAAGCGCACCATGCGGCGCAGCAGGTAAAGCGGCTCCTCTCCGGCCGTCAGCATGCGTTCGAGATAGTAGAGCGCCGCATCGGGGTCCGAACCGCGCAGCGCCTTGTGCAGCGCCGAAATCAGCCCGTAATGCCCTTCCCGATCCTTGTCATAAACCGGCATCCGCCGATGCAGCAGCGCCGCCAGCCCGGCCGGATCGAGCGGGTCAGCCAGCGCCACCGCGAACAGCGATTCCACCTGGTTGAGCAGGAACCGCCCATCGCCATCGGCCGAGGCGACCAGCGCCGCGCGGGCGTCGGCAGTCAGCGGCAGCGGCCGGCCTTCACTGGCTTCGGCGCGGGCCAGCAGTTCGGCCAGCGCCGCCTCATCGAGCCGCCGCACGATCAGCACCTGCGCCCGGCTGAGGATAGCGGCGTTCAATTCAAAGCTGGGGTTTTCCGTTGTGGCACCGACCAGCGTTACCGTGCCAGCCTCGACAACGCCCAGGAAACCATCCTGCTGGGCACGATTGAAGCGGTGGATTTCATCGACGAACAACAGCGTCTTGCGTCCGGCCCGCGCCGCATCGCGCGCCTCGGCAAACAGCTTCTTCAATTCGGCGACGCCCGAAAATACCGCCGAAATGCCGACAAAGCGCAAGCCCACGGCCTCGGCGAGCAGTCGCGCGATACTGGTCTTCCCCGTGCCCGGCGGCCCCCACAGGATCAGGCTCGACA
>JANYCM010000351.1 GCA_025360285.1 Sphingomonadales bacterium | reverse complement strand
GCGGCGCTGGCCACCGCCGCCGCCTTCGCCCACACCGGCATCGCCAGCGTCTTCATCGATTGCAGCGCCCGGCCGCGCCCGGAAGGCAGCGCGCTCGCCGCCGCCATGGGGTCGCGCTTCGTCGCCTTGCCGCGTCTCGATGCCCGCGCTGTCGTCGCCGCCGTCAACGCTGTGAGTGCAACATGACCGCTCCGAATTGGACCACCGATGGCAAGAACTGGCCCAACGCGGCCGCCAGCCGGTTCGTTACCGCCGCCGGCCTCAAATGGCATGTCCAGGTGATGGGGCAGGGGCCGGTGGCGCTGCTCCTCCACGGCACCGGCGCTGCGACGCACAGCTGGCGAGATATGATGCCGCTGCTTGCCGAACACTTCACCGTCGTCGCACCCGATCTGCCCGGCCATGGCTTTACCAGCGCCATCCCCCGCGCAACCCCGCGTGCCGTCGCCGCCGCCGTCGCCGGGCTCACCGCCGAACTCGGCCTCGCCCCGGCGCTGACGGTGGGGCATTCGGCGGGCGCCGCCATCGCGCTGACCATGGTGCAGCATGGTCTGGCGCCGCCGCGCGCCGTCGTCAGCCTGGGCGGCGCGCTGCTGCCGTTTCCGGGCATGGCCGGGCGGCTGTTCCCCACCATGGCGCGGATGCTGTTCGTCAACCCGTTCATGCCCGAACTGTTCGCCCTGCGCGCCCGCGTGCCCGGCGAAATCCCGGCGTTCCTGGCGCGTTCCACGGGCTCACGCATCGATGCCGCGGGGATGATGTTCTACGAACGCCTGCTCAAAACCTCCGGGCACATCGCCGGCGCGCTGGCACTGATGGCGCATTGGGATCT
Organism: Sphingomonadales bacterium; assembly: GCA_025360285.1. Lineage (GTDB taxonomy): Bacteria > Pseudomonadota > Alphaproteobacteria > Sphingomonadales > Sphingomonadaceae > Sandarakinorhabdus. Next base: position 8,617 of record JANYCM010000351.1, on the reverse strand, counting down.
TGAATCGCTGGAAAAGGCCATGCCCGAAATCACCCTGCCGGTGCTGCTGGCCCACGGCGCCAATGACAAGACCATCCCCGCCAAGACGGCGGGCAGCGTCGCCCGCCGCCTGCCGGACGGCCGCCCGCTCATCCTCCCCGGCCTCGGCCATCTGGCGCATGAGGAAGCCCCCGCCGACCACGCCGTGCTCATCCTGGACTTCGCCCGCCAGACCGGCATTGTCGCCTGATGTCGATCAACCCGAAATATTACGGCCTCATCGAAATGGCGATGACCTTCGGGGTGGTGGCGATCTTCACCATCCAGCAGCTCTGGTCGCTGCGCGACAGGAAGCCGCCAAAGGACAAGGACGAGCAATAGGCTCGGCTCTCCCTCCTTGAACTGCGAGGGGGCACCGGCCTCTTCACCCGCAGCCGTGACACGCCTAGCGTGGCGCCACCGGCCAAAGACGCCGGACTGGGGAGATGCATAATGACCAAGGAGTTTCCGGCAACCATCGCCGCCCTGCTCGATTCAGGTGCCGATGCGGCCAGCCTGACCGCCGCCATTGCCGCGCTGGGCAGCGGCCGTGAGCATGGCATCAAGACCAAAACCTCCACGACAACCGATTATGCCGACATGAAGTGCAAATCCGGCTGGGCGCGCCAGACCTGTGTGCATATCGAATTCGATAATGGCGACATTCTCGACCGCTGCGGCCCGCGCAGCTGTGTCTGATGGGCGCCGGCTTCCCGGCTTGGATTCGAGTGCAGTTTCGTTGATTTGATCCCACTCCCTCCCCGCAGCCGTAGGCGACGCCTTCGCGTCAACGGGGAGAGAGTTTGGTTCGACCTGACTGCAATCGCGTCTAAGCATTCAGCGGGAGCTCACGTCCCCGGCTTGTCCTTCACATACAGCGGCGCCAGCGCGGCGCGGATGTCGGCGGCGGCGATGACGCGGTCGGCGTCACCGGCGAGCGCCGGGGGCAGGGCGGCGGGATCGACGAATTCGACGTCGATCTGGCATTGATAGCCGGCGGGCAGACGCGGCCCGATGGGGGAACCATTATAGGTCATTTGTGAATAGCGCTGGTAATCGCGGCGGGCGGTGATGATCAGGCCCGGCTTGCCCGCCGCCAGCGCGGCATCGGCGGCGCGCAACAGGGTCATTTCCTCGACAGCGCCGCGTGAGGACAGGTCGCCGACGAATTCGATCGTCGTATAGGTGGCCGGCGGCTTGGGGGTGCGCAGCTTGAAACCGCTGCTCTTCAGGCCCCAACCCCATTGCGCCGAATAGCTGTTCAGCGTGGCGGCATCTTCGGGTTGCGGCAGGATCTCGAACAATGTGCCAAAGGCCATTTGTGGCGGCTTGGCGAGCGCCGCGGCCATCGGCGCGCGCTTGGCATTCAGCAACGCGCCTTCGCCGCTGCTGCGCGCGGCGGGTGGCAGGGCGGCGAGCACCTTGTCAATCAACGCCAGCAGGGCCGGGCTGGCCCGCAGCGCCGGCGCCATCGCGATTTGCCGCGCCGCCTCCGCCGCATTGCCGGCGGCGAGCGCCTGGCGGGCGCTGACCTGCACCGCCGCGCCATCGACTCCGGCCGCCAGCATCTGGGTCATCTGTTTGGCATAAGCCACCATCGGATTGTTGCCATCGGGCAATTGCTTGTCGCCGAGCGGCCCTGCCTGCGCCGTGAGGGTGGTTGTCATCGCCGACAGCATCGACCGCATCCGCGCCAGGAATGACGCGGCGCGCACTGAATCGCCCAGGCTGGCGGCGGCATCGGCCATGCGGCCCAGCCGCAGCATGGTTTCGACGTTGCTGGTGGCGGGTGCGCCTGCGTCATCCGCCGGGGTCAGCCGCTCCCAATCGTTCAGCGCGCCGGCCGCATCACCGGCTTCGGCGCGCACTTCGGCGCGGCGGGCGCGATAGCCGGGATTGAGGCGGACCAGCCGGTCGGCAAGCTGCACCGAATCGGCGCTGGTGACCCGCGCCGCCGCCATGGCATCGGCGGCCAGGCCGAGGACGGAGGGCGACCAGGGCCGCAGCGCCGCCGCCTGCAGGGCAGCGCTGGCGGTGCCGGGCGCATCGCGGCGGCTGGCATGGCCGATCGCCGACAGCAGCGCGGTGGCGGCGCCATAGCTGCGGGCATAGAAGACATCAGTGCGGCGCGCGCCGGCGATCGCGTCGATTTCGGCCAGGTCGGCATCGATGGCCTCGGCCTCCCCGGCCTCCAGGCGGTGGATGGCGCGGGCGCGCAGCAAATTGATGCGCCGTACCCAGAAATCCGCGACCAGCGCCGGATCGACCAGCACGGCGGTGCAGGCTTCGACGCCATCGGCACCGCGGGCGCGCTGTTCAGGCGAATCGCGTTCGGGCATGCCGAACAGGCCGAAGGTGGAGGACACGACCAGCAGCCGGCCGATCGAGGTGCTAACCGGTTCGGGCTTGGCGCGGCCGTCGCATTTGACCCAGTCGCTGGGCGCGCGGGCCTGGACGGCGGCGGGGGAGAGGCAGAGCAGCGCGCCGGCAAGGGCGGCTCGCAGGGGTTTTTGCGTCATCAAATCCAACACTGTTTGCATTTCACAGCCACCGATCCCGCCGCGCCCCGAAAGACCCGGATTCTGTCGGAAAAGGCGCGATTCGGGGCGAAAATCCCCGGCAATGCTACCCGAAAAACCCCGGAATTACCCGCGCCGCGGCATCCGGAACGGCAGCATCCATTGCACGATCGGTGACCGGAAGCGATCCAGCGACAGCGATTCATGCACCGCCATCACATCCTCCCCGAACAGCCTTGTGGCCAGCGCGGTGCGCGAATAAAACGGCGTATCCTCCCAGGTGGCGCGCAGCCGGGCGCCGTGCCCGGCATCGGCACGGGTCAGCCGGTTGACCCACCAGCCGGTGCGCGGCAACTGAACAGGTTCAGGCATTTCAACGACTTCGGCATTGCCGTCATTGCCGATGCGCAGCGCCATGCCGAATTTGTCGCCCGATCGCAGCTGGCCTTCATAGATGACGGCGGTGTCGCCACCCGCCAGATGCGCCCGCGACCATTGCCAATCTGCAAAGCCGGCCTCCAGGGGCTCACTGCCATGATTGGCATCCAGATAGCCCTGGCCACGCCATTTCAGCCCCGGTTGCGCCAGGTCCACCTCCACCCGGGCGCGCGGCGCCAGCGGCTCCCAGACATGCCGCCCGGACGGGTCCAGCCGGAACCGCCGTTGCCCCAGAACCTGGGGTTCCAGCCGGATGCGGCCGCGCACCCGGAACGGCAAAAGTGCTGCAACTTCATCGACTTCAATAATCATCGCCTGGTCGTCCCAGCGGATATGGCTGGGGCCGATCGACAGCGTCGTGCGGTCCCGGTGCAGGGCATCGCGGCCGCGTTCAGTCATCGCCCAGCGCTTCACGCCGGGGCCGTACAACGCGATGTTCAGCGCGACATGGTTCTCCGGCGCCGCCCGCCCGCTGGCCTTGTAATAGGGCGAAAAGACCGAGCCAATGAAGGCGATGACCGTCAGGCCGAAGCGGCCGTCGTCGCTTTCTGCATCAAGGTACCACCAGCGGTAGCCATCGGATGGAACGTCCTGGTCGAAGCGCGGGCCGAAAGGATCGCAGCGCTCGCCAAGCGGCCGGACAAGGCCGCCATCGGCACGCCCGCCCCCGGGTGCGCCGAGCCCCCCGCGAGCCACAGGCCCGGCAGGCCAGACCGACTCCCCGGCCGGCGGAAGCTGGCCCGCCACCCGTGCGAGGCCCGACCATAAAGGGCCCCACCCGTCGAAGGGAAAAGCGCCTCGAACATCGCCGGATCCACCGGCACCATGGCCCTGGGTCGCAACGTCAGCCCGCAGCGATCCAAAGCCGCGAAGGTCGCCGTTTGACATGCCGCTATCTCCCCTGGTGTTGGTGCGCGCCCATCGCCCGTGGGCGGCGCATTGACAATAAGCTGGAACCGTTCCGGCCCGGCCGCGCGTGTGCCGGCGCCGCGATCCTGGGCGCAGACATAGACGCTGGGTGCCGACGGCAACCGACGCTGTTTGAAAATCTGCTGAAATTCCAATGGGTAATCATTGGAGAAAAAGACGTTATGGCGATCAAGATCAAAACCCTCAGCCTCCGCCGTCATCATGGTGACCAGCGCCGACAGCGACCGGTCGGCCGGTTTGACGCCGGAAACGGCACGCGCGGCCGCCGCGCCGAAGCGGCCATCGGCCAGCGCGCTGGCATCGCAATTGGCCAGCACATCGCCCGCCGGCAGGACTTCGCCGCCGGCCAGTACGACCCCGGCAGCACGGCCGCCCGCGACGCGGATTTCGGTGACATCGGCACCATAGCGGAATGTGGCGCCGCGCCGCGCCGCCAGCCCGGCGATGGCTTGCGCCACCTTGTGCATGCCACCGTCGATCAGCCAGACACCGCGCGCCTCCAGATGCGCGATCAGCATCAGCGTGGCGGTGGCCTGATAGGGTGAGGCGCCGCAATAGGTGGCATAGCGGCCATAAAGTTGCAGCAGGCGCGGATCGCGGAAGTGCTTTTCCAGGGCTTTGGCCAATGTCTGGAAGGGGTTGATCGAAAACATCTCGCCTATCCCGCCCATCCCGAAACGCAGCGCCAGCCCGGCCGGGCTGGTAACCGGGGCTTCCATGTAACGGTGTTCAAGGGCGTTCCAGATGCGCGCCGCCTCGGCGCGGAAGCCGTCGAAACCGCGCGCTTCGCCGGCGCCGGCGAACGTGCCGATGGCATCGCGGCTGCGCGCCGGATCGACCCAGAGATCGAGCCGCGAGCCATCGCCCCAGGCGTGGCGGGCCAGCCGGTCGCTGGCGATGAGGCCGACATGATCCTCCAGCCGTTCGCCCAGGCTTTCGAACAGCGCTTCGAAAATCCAGCGCGCGGTGAATACCGTCGGCCCGGCATCGACGGCGACCCCGGCGCAATTGACGGTGCGCAGCTTGCCGCCCGCGGATGCCATGCGCTCGACAACCGTCACCGCGACGCCCGCACCGGCCAGCTGCGCCGCCGCGCACAGGCCACCGATGCCGGCCCCGATGATGATGACGTTGTCGCGCGGCACAGGTGTCTCCTCGGCGCATGATTGACCGGGGCGCGCCGACTGTCCAGAGTCCATGACACAATGGCTGTCCAAAATTCCCCAGGCTGGCGCGAACGCTGGCTGCTCCGGCGCAATCGCATCCTCGCCGCGCCGGGCTTTCAGCGCTGGGCGATGCGCTTGCCGCTGCTGCGTGGCACGGCGCGGCGCCATGCCACGGCGATGTTCGGGGTGATCACCGGGTTTGTATATACCAAGACGCTGACGGCGGCGGTTGACCTCGGCATCATTGCGGCCCTGCACGATCGCCCCGAATCGACGGCGGGCCTGGCCGATCGCGCCGGCATCGGCCTGGCGGCGATGCAGCGCCTGCTGGCGGCCGCGGCGGCGATTGACCTGGTCGAACCGCTGCCGGGTGATCGCTGGACGCTGGGGCAGCGCGGCGCGGCGCTGGCCAACAACCGCGGCGCGCTGGCGATGATCGAGCATCACAAGCTGTTTTACGCCGATCTCGCCGATCCCGTCGGCTTGCTGCGGCGCGGCCGCGGCGGCGGCCAACTCGCGGCGTTCTGGACCTATGCCGAAGCGGCGGGGCAGGGGGCGCCGGCCAGTGACAGTGACGCGGGCACCGATGCCTATTCGGTGCTGATGGCTGCCTCGCAGCCGATGGTGGCCGAGCAGGTGCTTGAAAGCCATGATTTTTCACGGCATCGGCGGCTGCTTGATATCGGTGGGGGCCATGGCGCGTTTCTCGCCGAAGTCGCGGTGCGGCATCCCGGTCTGGCGCTGGATCTGTTCGACCTGCCACCGGTCGCCGCAGCGGCGCGTCCCTTGCTGGCGGCGCGCGGGCTTGGCCAAGTGACGGTTCATGGTGGCAGTTTCCGCGATGATCCGCTGCCGGTGGGCGCCGATGTCATCAGCCTGGTGCGCATCCTCCATGATCATGACGATGCGGTTGTCGCCGCGCTGCTCGCCAAGGTCCATGGGGCCCTGCCGCCGGGTGGTACCTTGCTGATCGCCGAACCGATGGCAGGCACGCCGGGGGCAGAGGCCATGGGCGACGCCTATTTCGGACTGTATCTTTGGGCGATGGGGTCGGGACGACCCCGCACCGCCGCAGCCTATCGCACGTTGCTGGCGAACGCTGGCTTTTCCAGGGTCGGTGAGGTCCGCACCGCCTTGCCGATGGTAGCCCGATTGATCGTCGCCCGGCGTTGATTTTCGGCCGGCGGCGCCAGTGTAAAAAATTTTCGACGCCAAAAAGCGTCAAGCCAGCTTTACAACTGCTTCGGTTCCGATAACATGCGGGAATGAGAAGGAAGGCGACCAAGATCGTCGCCGACCGGGGGATCGCAGATGGAAACACTGGCAGTGGTTGTGGAGGCTCCGGGGCAAGTTGCGCTCCGTCGTCTCGGCATGACCCCGCCGGAGGGCGATGACCTGGTCGTCGCCGTGGATTTCAGCGGCATCTCGATGGGCACCGAAAAATTGATGTTCAACGGCTCGATGCCGGCGTTTCCCGGCATGGGCTATCCGCTGGTGCCGGGATATGAGGCGGTTGGCCGGGTGATCGACGCCGGGCCACTGGGTCAAAGCCGTATCGGCGAACAGGTATTCGTGCCCGGTTCGTCCAAATTCATCGGCGCGCGCGGGCTGTTCGGCGGCTCGGCGAGCACCCTGGTCACCGGCTCGGCGCGGGTGCTGGGCATTCCCGAAGGCATGGGCGAATCGGCGGTGCTGCTGTCGCTGGCGGCAACCGCACGCCACGCCCTCGCCGGTGGCGCCTTGCCCGATCTCATCATTGGTCACGGTGTTCTCGGGCGGCTGCTGGCGCGCATGGCGGTGGCGGCGGGGCGCTTCCCGACCGTCTGGGAAATCAGCCCGCAGCGGCTTGATGGTGCCGACGGCTATGTGGTGGTGACGCCCGATGCCGATGATCGCCGGGATTATCGCAGTATCTATGATGCCAGCGGCGATTCAACGATCCTGGATACCGCGATTGCCCGCATGGGCCATGGCGGTGAGATCGTGCTCGCCGGCTTCTATAGCGATCCGCTCAGCTTCAATTTCGCCCCGGCCTTCCGGCGTGAGGCGCGCTTTCGCATTGCCACCGAATTTCAGCCCGATGATCTGGCGGCGGTCATCGCCATGGTCGGCAGCGGCCGGCTGTCGCTCGATGGTCTGGTCACCAACCGGGTGCCCGCGTCTGAAGCGGCACAGGCCTATCCCCAGGCCTTTTCGAACCCGGCCTGCCTCAAGATGGTCTTCGATTGGAGAAACCTCGCGTGAGCATTGACAGTCTTCTCGCCGAAGCCCTCGCGCTGCGCGAGGAAGCGGGTGTCGATCCCGATCCGGTGCACACCGGCGAGGTGACGAAGGAAACCCAGATCATCGCCATTTATGGCAAGGGCGGCAGCGGCAAATCCTTCGCGCTGGCCAATCTCAGCTACATGATGGCGCAGCAGGGCAAGCGGGTGCTGCTGATCGGTTGCGATCCGAAATCCGATACCACCAGTCTTTTGTTTGGCGGCAAGGCAACACCAACGATCATTGAAACCAGCGCCCGCAAGAAACTCGCCGGCGAGGAAATCAGCATCGAAGACGTGTGTTTCCAGCGTGATGGCGTCTTCGCGATGGAGCTTGGCGGCCCGGAAGTCGGCCGCGGCTGCGGTGGGCGCGGCATCATCCACGGTTTTGAAACGCTGGAAAAACTGGGCTTCCATGACTGGGGCTTTGATTATGTCCTGCTCGATTTCCTCGGCGACGTGGTCTGCGGCGGCTTTGGCCTGCCGATCGCGCGTGACATGTGCCAGAAGGTCATCGTCGTCGCGTCAAACGATCTGCAATCGCTCTATGTCGCCAACAATGTCTGCAAGGCGGTCGAATATTTTCGCAAGATGGGCGGCAATGTCGGGGTCGCCGGCATTTTGATCAACAAGGATGATGGTTCGGGCGAGGCGCAGGCCTTTGCCAAGGCGGTCGGCATTCCCGAACTGATCTCGATCCCGGCGCATGAGGATATTCGCAAGAAATCCGCCAATTATCAGATCATCGGCACCAGCGAGAGCCAATGGGGCCCGCTGTTCGCACAACTCGCCGAAAACGTCGCCAGCGCCCCGCCGGTCCGCCCGACGCCGCTCGACCAGGATGGCCTGCTTGGCCTGTTCAAGCCCGAAGATACCGGCGGCAATTTCACCCTGAGGCCGGCCAGCCAGGCCGATATGCGCGGCGGTATCTTTGAAACTAAGCCGACGCTGGAGGTGGTTTACGACCATGTCTGATCCGGTGGATCTCGACATTTCTGCGCCGCCTTCGGCGACTGGTGACGGCTGCCATGCCGGTGCCGATACGATGCGCGAAGCCGCGGCGAAAGCCGGCAAATCGGAAGTGCTCGATCGCTATGCCGCCGACTATCCGAAAGGCCCGCATGATCAGCCGCAATCGATGTGCCCGGCCTTTGGTTCGCTGCGCGTCGGCTTGCGGATGCGCCGCACCGCGACGATCCTGTCGGGGTCGGCCTGCTGCGTTTACGGCCTGACCTTCACATCGCATTTTTACGGCGCCCGCCGCACCGTCGGCTATGTGCCGTTC
>JANYCM010000342.1 GCA_025360285.1 Sphingomonadales bacterium | reverse complement strand
GCGGCGCTGGTCGCGGCGGTCGATGCGCTGATCAACCAGGGCAGCGTCGCGGGGCATCGCTACAGCGCCGCAATGGACGTTTCGATCGATACGGAACGCTACGCGTAGCGGTTACGCCGGCAGGCCCTTCACAAGGCCATTGGCGAGCAGGCTTTCGGCGCAATCGACGATCGATTCGGCCGCCGGGCGGGTCTGCCAGCCGAGCACGGCCTTGGCGTGCGACGCATCGCAGCGGCGTTCCTTGCCGAGTTCGGGCAGGACCATCTTCACCGTCGGGTCCATCAGCGCCGACAATTTGATGAGGAAATCCGGCAAACCGCGGCTCGGCACCTTTTTGGCGCGGGCACCGAGACAGGCTTTCAGTATGGCGGCGATATCCTTCATCCAGACGAATTCACCGGTGCCAAGGAAGCGTTCGCCATGCATGCCCGGCGCCGTCATGGCGCGGATGTGGAGATCGGCAATGTCGCGCGCATCGACCAGCGGAAAGCCGAGGCGCGGCAGGCCGGGTAGCTCGCCGCCTAGCAATTTCTTGACGACTTCGAGCGATGTCGAAAAATCCTTGCCCATCACGGGCCCGATCACGGCGCCTGGGTTGATCGTGCAAAATTCCAGCGCGCCACCTTCGGCCGCAATGAAATCCCGCGCGGCGCGTTCGGCAAAGGTCTTTGACTTGATATAGGCGTAGCTGTCGGCGTGATCGGGGTCGGTCCAATCGGCCTCGGTGAAGGGCGCATGGGTGGGGCCATCGAATCCGTAGCAGATGGCGGCGGTCGACGATGTCATCACGGCGCGTTTCACCCCGGCATCGCGTGCCGCCCTCAGGGCGCGCAGGGCGCCATCGCGGGCCGGGCGAATCAATTCCTGCGGATCGCGCGGTTCGGCATCGGGAATTGGCGAGGCGATGTGGAGCATATAGTCAGTGCCGGCGGCGGCTTCCCCCCAGCCGGCATCGGCGCCCAGATCGGCGGGGACAAGGTCCAGACCAGGTGCCGCCAGGCTGGCGCGGACCGCATCAGCACGCGCCATGGTGCGAATGGTCCCGCGCACTGACCAGCCTTCGGCGAGGAGCTGTTTTATGACGAAACCGGCGATATAACCCGATGCACCCGTGACCAGAACCAGACCCTTGGACATTGATCACTCCCCTGCCGGGCGGCGGGCCGTCGGCCTCGCCTTGTTTCATCGTCTGTGTTACCGCTTGACAAATGTCGTCTGAATTGTCAACAGATGCCGACCGGCGTTGCCGTGTCGTTGCCGCGGCGCTGACGGCGTTTTCGCGCTTCGGCTATCGCCGCGCCGCCATGGCCGATATTGCCGCTGCCGCCGGCATGTCACGGCCCACGCTGTATCTGGTGTTTCCCAACAAGCCGGCGGTGTTTCGTGCCCTGGCCGAATCCCTGCTGGCCGATGCGGTGACGGCGGCTGAGGCTGCCTGGCCGGCAGGTGTGCCACCGGCGCAGGGCCTGGCGGCGGCCATTCTGGCGAAGGACCTGGCGATCCATCGGTTGTTCAGCGCGACGCCGCACGCCGCCGAAATCCTGGCCGAGGCCGAAAATCTGGCGGCGGACCTGCACCGCGCCGCAGCCACCCGCTTTGCGGCACTGCTGGCTGGGCGTCTTGCCGCGGCGGGTGATGCCAGCGCTGCGGATACGGCGCGGTTGGTGACCCATGCCGCCGAAGGGTTGAAGCACGCCGGGCTGGCGGAAGATATCTATGTCACCGATGTGCAGCGTCTGGCCAAAATGGTGGCCGGCGGCATCAACCGGGAATGACTGGCACGGCAGCCCCCGCTTCGCAAGTTCCACATAAGCAAAACGCCCGCCGGAGTTATCCGACGAGCGCTTTATTTTCTCTAACCGGCGCCGTCGGCGCCGATCAAAAAATCAGGCGGCAACGGTGATCTTGCGGCGGCGCGAGGCGACGCCAACCATGCCGAAGCCGATGATCATCAGCGCCCAGGAAGCCGGTTCCGGAACCGACGGCACGAACGGTGCCGGATCGGACGAGAAGGTGCCCGACGACGAAGCCTTGAACGAGCGCAGTGCCTTGCCCGAAGCGCGGAACAGCGTGTTGGTGACCGAAGTCAGGTTGATGGCGACGTCTTCGTTCGAACCATTCTGGAAGGTCACGAAGTCCGAGTTGAACACCACGGTGCTGCCCTGGGTCGTCGAACCCGAGATGCTCGCGGCCGAAGCACCGCTGAAGCCACCGAGGTTGCCCGAGAAGCTGCCGCACAGCAGACACGAATTGGCGGCGATGGTCACCGACGGCGACAGCACGACAGCGTGAACGTTGCGGAAGCTGAAGGTAACGTTGATCAGCTGCTGGTTGAGATAGTTGGGGTTGCCGGGGATCGGGATCGATGCGGCCGGGGTGTTCACCACTGTGCCGCTCAGCGACCAATTGGCGAGAATGTTGCCCAGGCCCGGCAGGATCGGGAGGTTGAGGAAGTAGAAGTTCACCTGAGCGGTGTTGCTG